>JACZKT010000431.1 GCA_014859905.1 Rubrivivax sp. | reverse complement strand
GGTCCCGCCGGCTGCAACTGGCTGCTGCCGTCTGACCACGCCCGGGCCCACGACGGCCTGTGCCGCGCCTGCCGGCTGAACCACACGATCCCCGACCTCGACGAGGGCGATAACGCGCTGCTGTGGAGCCGCGTCGAACGCGCCAAGCGACGCCTGGTGTCGCAGTTGCTGGCGCTGGGGCTGCCGCTGCAGTCCAAGGTCAGCGAAGACCCCGAACGCGGCGTCATGTTCGACTTCCTGCGCTCTGCGCCCGGCGAGCCGCGGGTGGTGACGGGCCACGCGGACGGACTCATCACGCTGGACCTCGACGAAGCCGACGACGCCACGCGCGAAACCCTGCGCAACGCGCTGCGCGAGCCCTACCGCACCTTGCTGGGCCACCTGCGCCACGAGATCGGCCACTACTACTGGGACCGCCTGGTGGCCGGCAGCGGCTGGCTGGGGCCCTTCCGCGCGCGCTTCGGCGACGAGCGGCAGGACTACGCAGCGGCGCTGGAGCGCCACTATCAAAACGGAGCGGCGGCCGACTGGCCGCAACGCTGCGTCAGTGCCTACGCCAGCGCGCATCCCTGGGAGGACTGGGCCGAGACCTGGGCGAACTACCTGCACATGGTGGACACGCTCGACACGGCGCTGAGCTTCGGCCTGGAAGGCGGCGACGTCGAAATCCAGATCGAACCCTACGGCGCCGACGCGCTGGACGCACCCGGCGACCCCGGTGCGCCACGTTTCCTGGGCCTCGTCAACGCCTGGCTGCAGATCACGGCGCTGATGAACGAGCTGGCGCGCAGCATGGGGCAGCCCGACCTCTGCCCCTTCGTGCTCAGCCACCACGCGGTGGCCAAGCTGCACTTCGTGTACCGGGTGGTGCGCGCGACGGCCGCGGCGCGACCGTGAGGCGCTGCGCTTGTGCGGGGGCGTCTGCTCAGCGCGTCTGGCGCGCCGTCCACAGCACCAGGTTGGGCACCGGCAGGCACTCGCCCGACCCCAGCAGTGCCGGGTAAGGGGCGCATGGCGCGGCGGCCATCGCGTCGACGACAGCGGCGCCGGCGGTGACGTTGCCGAACACCGCATAGCCGCCGCCCGACGTGTCCAGGAAGGCGTTGTCGGCGAGGTTGATGAAGAACTGCGAAGCGGCCGAATTCAGCACGCCGGTGCGCGCCATGGCCACCGACAGGCGCAGGTTGCTCAGGCCGCGGCCGACCTCCAGTGCGATCGGCGCCTGGGTGGCCTTGGGCGCCGGCACCGACAGGGCGGGGTTCAGTGCGGCCGCCCAGCCCCCGCCCTGCAGCACGAAGCCTGGCGCGTTGCGGTGGAAGACGGTGCCGTCATAGAAACCGCCGTTGACGTAGGCGAGGAAGTTGTCCACCGTGATCGGCGCCTGCTGCGGCGCCAGCGTGATGACCAGGCTGCCGTTGACCGGCCCACCGCCGGCCGACGCGCCGTTGCTCACGTTCAGCGTCACCTGCGGCACGGGCACGGTGTATTCGACCGTGGCCAGCACCGTGTTGTCGCTGCGGCGCACGACGCTGGCCTGCTGCGTACCCACGCCCGCCAGCGTGCAGCGGTAGTAGGCCACGCTGGCGCTGCTGATGTGGGGCGCGGCGGTGCCGAGCGTGAAGTCGCGGCAGCCCGCCGAGCTGAGGTTGATGCCACCGTCGAGCTGGCTGCCGTTGATGGTGAACAGCAGCGGCTGGCCGTACATGGGGGCGCCAACCATGACCGAGCTGACGCTGGCGGGCTGGGTGCCGCTGTCGCCGCCGCCGCCGCCGCAGGCGGCGAGCGTGACGCTCAGGGCAAGGAGGGTGCTGGTGAGGAAACACGGCTTCATCGGTGGGGTCTTTCGCGAGGGATCATTCGAACATCAGCTTGCTCATGCCGCTCCAGCTGAAGAGCCGGCCGGGGTTCTGGGTTTCCTCCAGGATGCCCGAGAGACGGCTGCGGATGCGTGCGCTGCGCCGGGCGCGCCAGACCACCAGGTCGGCAATCCAGGGGTGCAGGTTGACGTGGCTGGCGGTCTCGTAGAGGTCGAACCTGGGTTGCAGCGTGCGCAGCGCGGCTTCATAACGCTGGCGCACGGCGGCGTCGTCGGCCACTTGCCGAGGCGCCAGCAGTGCCTCGGCGGCCAGCAGGCCGGTCTCCATGGCCTTGCCTATGCCTTCACCGCTGAAGGCATAGGTGCTGCCGGCGGCTTCGCCGGCCACCAGCAGCCCCGGGCGTGACCAGCGGGCACCGCGCAGCGTGCAGCGCAAGGGCGCGCCCTTGATTTCGCCCTGCAGTTCACCGCCGCTCATCAGCTCGCGCGCCGGTGCGTAGACCTCGCAGAAGGCAGCGAGCATGTCGCGCAGGTTGATGTCGTGCATGCGGCCCTTGCCGTTGCGCTGCACGATGTGGCTGCCGGTGAGGCCGGTGCCGATGTTGAACAGGCCGCCGGGCGCAGGGAAGATCCAGCCATAACCGCCGCGCAGCCGCGGGTGCCACACCAGCTGCAACTGCTTGATGCGGCCGACCATCGCGTCGTGGCGCACATAGCCGCGCAAGGCCACGCCGCTGGGCGTGCGGCGCTCGCACAGGCCGGCAGCGATCAGCGCCTGCGGCACCGCGCCGGTGGCCAGCACGACCCAGCGT
>JACZKT010000430.1 GCA_014859905.1 Rubrivivax sp. | reverse complement strand
GCCGCCACCGATGCCGGTGCCAAGGGCAGCGTGCGGGTGCTCAAGAAGTACCCCAATCGACGTCTCTACGACACGCAGTCCAGCAGCTACATCACGCTGGCCGACGTGAAGCAGATGGTGCTGGCCGGCGACGACTTCGAGGTCCGCGACGCGAAGACCGGCGACGACCTGACGCGCAGCATCCTGCTGCAGATCATCCTGGAGGAAGAGTCGGGCGGCGTGCCGATGTTCAGCGCGCAGACTTTGTCGCAGATCATCCGCTTCTACGGCCATGCCATGCAGGGCATGATGGGCGCCATGCTGGAGAAGAACCTGCAGGCCTTCGTCGAACTGCAGAACCAGTTCCTGAACCAGAGCAAGGGCTTGTACGACCCCAAGCACCTGAGCCCCGAGGTCTGGACCCAGTTCCTCAGCGGCCAGGCGCCCACGCTGCAGAACCTGATGACGGGCTACGTCGAGCAGAGCCGCGAGATGTTCGAGGGTCTCCAGCGCGCCGGCACCCTGTTCCCGGGCCTGCCCGGTTTCCCGCCGGCCAAGAAGTAGGCGCGGCCGGGCCGCGGGCGCGATGCCCGAGAATCGCGCCATGACCGCTACTGTCGCCGAATCCGCTACCGTGCCTGCCGCCACCGGCAAGGCCCCCACCGTCGCCTTCGTTTCGCTCGGCTGCCCCAAGGCGCTGACCGACTCCGAGTTGATCCTCACCCAGCTGCGCGCCGAAGGCTACGAGACCAGCAACGACTATGACGGCGCCGACCTGGTGGTCGTCAACACCTGCGGCTTCATCGACGACGCCGTGAAGGAGAGCCTGGACACCATCGGCGAGGCTCTGGCGCAGAACGGCCGTGTCATCGTCACCGGTTGCCTGGGCGCCAAGGCCGGCGAGGGCGGCGGCAAGCTGGTGCAGCAGGTGCACCCCAAGGTGCTGGCCGTGACCGGCCCGCACGCCACGCAGGCAGTCATGGACGCCGTGCACCGGCATGTGCCGCGGCCGCACGACCCGTTCATGGACCTCGTGCCGGCCACCGGCGTCAAGCTCACGCCGCGGCACTACGCCTACCTGAAGATCAGCGAAGGCTGCAACCACCGTTGCACCTTCTGCATCATCCCCAGCCTGCGCGGCGACCTGGTGTCGCGCCCGGTGGGCGAGGTGCTGGGCGACGCGCGGGCGCTGTTCGAGTCAGGGGTGAAGGAACTCCTCGTCATCAGCCAGGACACCAGCGCTTACGGCGTCGACGTCAAGTACCGCACCGGCTTCTTCGACGGCCAGCCGGTGAAGACGCGGCTGCTGGACCTGTGCACGCGGCTCGGCGACCTGGCCGCACCGTTCGGCGCCTGGGTGCGGCTGCACTACGTCTACCCTTACCCGCACGTCGACGACATCCTGCCGCTGATGGCCGCCGGCCGCGTGCTGCCCTACCTGGACGTGCCGTTTCAGCACGCACACCCCGAGGTGCTCAAGCGCATGAAGCGCCCGGCCAGCGGCGAGCGCAATCTGGAGCGGCTGGCGCGCTGGCGCGAGATCTGCCCCGAGCTCGTCGTGCGATCGACCTTCATCGCCGGTTTCCCGGGCGAAACCGAGGCCGAGTTCGAGACGCTGCTGGACTTCATGCGCGAGGCCCGCATCGACCGTGCCGGCTGCTTTGCCTATTCGCCGGTGCAGGGCGCAGCGGCCAACGAGCTGCCGGGCATGCTGCCGCAGGAGGTGCGCGAAGAACGCCGCGCCCGCTTCATGGCCGTGGCCGAGCAGGTGTCGGTGGCCAAGCTGCAGCGGCGTGTGGGTGCTTTGATGCAGGTGCTGGTCGACCACGCACCGGCGCTCGGCCGCAAAGGCGGCGTCGGCCGCAGCTATGCCGACGCGCCAGAAATCGACGGCCAGGTGCGCCTGCTGCCGCCGGAGAAGGCGTCCAAGACGCTGAAGGTGGGCGAGTTCACGCGCGCCCGCGTCGTCGCCGCCGAGGGCCATGACCTCGTCGCCATGCCGATCTGAACCACGCAGGAACCCCATGTCGCGCGACCTGAGCACCGAGCTGATCCACCACCCGTATCGCCCGCCGGCCGGCTTCGAAGCCCCACAACTGGCGATCCACAAGGCCTCGACGGTGATCTTTGCCGACGTGGCCTCGATGCGCGCGCGCGACTGGCGCAACAAGCTGGGCTACACCTACGGCCTGCACGGCACGCCGACGACCTTTGCGCTGGAGGAACGCGTCGCCGCGCTGGAAGGCGGCCGGCAATGCGTGCTGGTGCCCAGCGGGCTGGCGGCGATCGCGCTCGTCGACCAGGCGCTGCTGGCGCAGGGCGGCGAGGTGCTGCTGCCCGACAACGTCTACGGCCCCAGCCGCGAGCTGGCGCGCTCCGAACTGACCCGCTGGGGCATCACGCACCGGCTCTACGACCCGCTGGATGCAACCGCGCTGGCGGCCATGATCGGCCCGCGCACCAGGCTCGTGTGGCTGGAAGCGGCGGGCTCGGTGACGATGGAGTTCCCCGACCTGCCGGGCTTGGTCGAGGCCGCACGCAGCCGCGGCGTGACGACGGCGCTGGACAACACCTGGGGCGCGGGTATCGCGTTCAGGGGTTTCGACCTGGGCATCGACATCGTCATGCAGGCGCTCACCAAGTACCCCAGCGGCGGCGGTGACGTGCTGATGGGATCGGTGACGACGCGCGACGCGGCGCTGCACGAGCGCATCAAGCTCACGCACATGCACCTGGGGCTGGGCGTGGCAGGCAACGACGCCGAGCTGGTGCTGCGCTCGCTGGCCACCTTGCCGCTGCGCTACCACGCGCAGGACGCCGCCGGCCGCGCGCTGGCGGCCTGGCTCGCTGCGCGCCCTGAAGTGCGGCAGGTGCTGCACCCGGCGCTGGAAGGATCGCCCGGCCACGCCCATTGGCGTGCCACCTGCAGCGCGGCAGCTGGGTTGTTCTCGGTGCTGCTGGACGAGCGCTACACGGCGGCGCAGGTCGATGCCTTCGTCGACGCCCTGCAGCTGTTCCGCATCGGCTACTCCTGGGCCGGGCCGGTGAGCCTGGTGGTGCCCTACGACGTGGCCGCGATGCGGGCCGGCTCGGTGCGCGGCGGCGCGCATCTGCGTGGTCATCTGGTGCGCTTCTCGCTCGGCCTGGAGGCCGTGGCCGACCTGCAGGCCGACATCGAGCAGGCGCTGGTGGCCGCCTTCGGCGCGGCGGTTTGAAGCGGGATCGGACGTCATCGCCCAAGGCCTCGAGCAAGGCCTTGTTGCCCAGTGGATCGACGCTCGCCACCGAGCCGCCGCGATCCTTGAGCACCGGCAGGCGCAGCTTGCCGCGCCACGGGCGTCATCGTGGGGCGGCCCTTGGCGTGCGCGCGGCTGCCGCCGGCCGCTTGAACAGCGAGCGCAATGTGCCGCGCAGCCACTGGTGCCCCGGGTCTTCGCCGACGCTGTCGTGCCAGAGCATGCGCACTTCATACGGCGGGCCGTGGCGGGGCAGCTCCCAGATGCGCAGCTTGTAGCGCGGCTGCAGCGAGCGCGCGTACATCAGCGGCACGATGGCCAGCAGGTCCGATCCCGAAACCAGGTGCGGCAGGGCGCCGTAGTGGCGGGTGCGCAGCGCCACGCGGTCGCTCAGCCGCAGGGCGGTCAGCATCTGCTGCACGCTGTCGTGGAAAGTGGCCGTGGGGGCGGCGGTGACGAGCGTGGCCTGCGCCAGCTGGGCCACGCTCAGCGTGGCGGTGACGCGGCCGCCGGCCGGGCGCCAGCCGGGCGCCGTCAGCGCCACGTAGTGCTCCTGGAACAGCCGCTCGCTGGCGATGCCCGAGCGACCCGGGTCGAGGATGCCGACCGCCAGGTCGATCTCGCGCGACGCCAGCGCAGCACCGACGGCCGCCGCCGGCACCGCCACGTTGGACATCCGGCTGCGTGGCGCATCGCGCCGCAGCGCGTGCGCCAGCGGGGCCAGGAACATCATCTCGCCCAGGTCCGACAGCGACAGCCGCCAGTGCCGGTCACTGGTCCGCGGTTCGAAAGGCGCGTTGCCGCACAGCTCGGCCTCCAGCGCCTGCAGGCAGCTCATCACCGCCGGCACCGCGCGCTCGGCCACCGGCGTCGGCTGCATGCCCTGCGGCGTGCGCACGAAGAGTTCGTCGCCGAAGAAAGCGCGCAGCCGCGCCAGGGCATTGCTGGTGGCCGGCTGCGACAAGGCCAGCTGCCGGCCGGCCTCGGTCACCGAGCCGCTGCGGTAGACGGCCACCAGCACGCGCAGCAGGTTCAGGTCGAGTTGGCGGAAGTTCATCGCGGGGGCCTTGCGCACGACGCACGCAGTGAGGGTTGACCCGAAAAGGGTATCGCCCAATTATTCAGCCATCGCATGCGGCACATTCTGACAATCCATTGGCCCAATGGGCCGAGGCTGACTAGATTGCACTCCCGCCCTCGTGCCAGCCAGCGCCGGAGCCCGCCGCTTGGAAGTCTCCTTTCACCGTGAAATCGAATCGCTGAAGCTCGGCGCGGGCGAGGTCTTCCATGGCGAAGGCATCCTTGCGGTGACCAAGGCGCTGCTGCAGTCGGGCGTCACCTACGTCGGCGGCTACCAGGGCTCGCCGGTGTCGCACTTGCTGGACGTGATGGTGCAGGCGCGGCCTTACCTGGACGAGCTGGGCGTGCACGTGGAGGCCTGCTGCAACGAGTCGGCGGCGGCGGCGATGCTGGCCGCGTCGATGGTCTACCCGGTGCGCGGCGCGGTGACCTGGAAGTCCATCGTCGGCACCAATGTGGCGGCCGATGCGCTGTCCAACCTGGCATCGCCCGGCGTGCTCGGCGGCGCGCTGATCGTGGTCGGTGAAGATTACGGCGAAGGCGCCAGCGTGATCCAGGAACGCAGCCACGCCTTTGCGATGAAGTCGGCGATCTGGCTGCTCGACCCGCGGCCCGACCTGCCCAGCCTGGTGCGCCTGGTGCAGCAGGCCTTCGAGCTGTCGGAAGCTTCCAGCACGCCGGTGATGATGGAGCTGCGCATCCGCAGCTGCCACCTGCAAGGCAGCTTCGTGGCGGCCGACAACGTGGCGCCGGCCATCGGCAGCCGCCGCTTGCAGGCCGAGCCCGCGGCCTTCAGCTACGACCGCCTGTCGCACCCGCCGTCGACCTTCCGGCAGGAGAAGCTGAAGTACGAGGTGCGCATGCCCGCCGCACGCCGCTTCATCGTCGAGGCCGGCCTGAACGAGCTCATCGACGACACCGCGACCGATCTGCGCGAGCTGGGCCTGATCGTGCAGGGCGGCCTGACCCACACCCTGCTGCGCGCGATGTCCGAGGCCGGCCTGACCGACGCGCAAGGCCGCCCGCGCATGGCGCTGCTGGTGCTGAACTGCGTCTATCCGCTGGTCCCCGAGCAGATCACGGCCTTCTGCAGCGGCCGGCGCGCGGTGCTGGTGGTGGAGGAAGGCCAGCCCGACTACATCGAGCAGGACATCGCCACCACGCTGCGCCGTGCCGGCATCGACACGCCGCTGCACGGCAAGGATCTGTTGGCGATGGGCGGCGAATACACCGCCGAGCTGCTGCTGGGCGGCCTGCTGCGCTGGCTGGAACGTTATCGGCCGGCGGCCGAGGCGGTGCCGGCGCGCACGCAGCTGGCGGCGCTGGACGCGCTGCGCCAGTCGGCCCGCCAGCTGCTCGGCCAGCCGGTGCCGCCGCGGCCGCCCAACTTCTGCACCGGCTGCCCCGAGCGGCCGGTGTTCGCGGCGCTGAAACTGGCCGAGCGCGAGATCGGCCGCGTGCATGTCTCGGCCGACATCGGCTGCCACGCCTTTGCCACCTTCGAGCCCTTCTCGTTCGGCCAGTCGATCCTGGGCTACGGCATGAGCATGGCGTCGAGCGCGGCGGTGAAGAACTTCAGTGCCCGGCGGCCGCTGGCGATCATGGGCGACGGCGGCTTCTGGCACAACGGCTTGCTGTCGGGCGTGTCGTCCACGCTGCTCAACGGCGGCGACGGCGTGCTGCTGATCATGAAGAACGGCTACACCTCGGCCACCGGCACGCAGGAGACGATCTCGACCCCGGGTGCCGAGGCGCGGCGTGAGGCCGCGGGCGCCAGCGCCACCGGCAGGGAGCTGACGATCGAGCACACGCTCAAGGGCATGGGCGTGCGCTGGCTGCGCACGGTGCACAACTACCGCGTGGCCGCCGTGCGCGACACGCTCAAGGAAGCGCTGACCTCGCCCTTCGCCGGGCTGAAGGTGATCATTGCCGAGGGCGAGTGCCAGCTCGAGCGCCAGCGCCGGCAGCGCCCGCTGCGCGCAGCGGCCTTGAAGCGCGGCGAGCGCGTGGTGCGCACCCGCTACGGCGTGGACGAATCCACCTGCAGCGGCGACCACTCCTGCATCCGCCTGTCGGGCTGCCCGACGCTGACCGTCAAGACCGCCAGCGACCCGCTCAAGCGCAGCCCGGTGGCGTTCGTGCAGAACGAGTGCGTCGGTTGTGGCCTGTGTGGCGAGGTGGCCCACGCCGCGGTGTTGTGCCCCAGCTTCTACCGCGCCGAGGTGATCACCAACCCGAGCTGGTGGGAGCGGCTGACGGACCGCTTGAACCGGGCCGTGATCGGCTGGCTGCAGCCGGCTTGAGAGCTTGCGAGGGCATCCCATGCAGACCCCCGTCGCCCCCGCTCCGGCGCCCATCACCCGCGTGCTGATCGCCGCGCTCGGTGGTGAGGGCGGCGGCGTGCTGGCCGGCTGGCTGGTGCAGTG
>JACZKT010000429.1 GCA_014859905.1 Rubrivivax sp. | reverse complement strand
TTCCTCCCGAGGTCAGCAGGTATTTGATCTCCCCCGGGTATTTCAGGTAGTAATTCAAATTGGACAGCAGCAGCAGGATTTTGGCGCCAAGCAGGCTGAGCAGCATGACATAGAAAACGAAATCAGCGAAGACCTTCAGGTCGATGTTCTCTTTTTTTGCCAGGCGAAAACTGAGTAGTATGGCCAGCAGGACACCCAGCGCGAAAAGGAAACCGTAACTGGCGATGGTCAACGGCCCGGCCTCGATCAGGATGGGGTGCATTTTCCCCTCCACATCGACAGAGCCAGCAGCAGCACGCCGATGGTAATGCAGCTGTCGGCGACATTGAACGTCGGCCAGTGCTGGGATTTGATGTAGGCGTCGAGGAAATCGACCACGTAGCCCAGGCGCAGGCGGTCAATGACGTTTCCCAACGCTCCGCCCAGGATAAGGGCGTACGAGGTCAGTTCCAGCCGTGAACGGCTGTCGGCGCGCAGGAAAAAGAAAGAGACGACCAGCAGGGCCGCCAGGGCCAGGGCGGTGATGATGCCCGGTACCAGGCTGCCGTCATGGCCGGAAAAAAGGCCCCAGACAGCCCCGGAGTTGCGGACGTGCCAGAGGCGGAAACAGCCCTTGATCACATCCCTGACGGTATTCAGGGGTATGAACCTGATTACCAGCCATTTGCTTGCCTGGTCGACGGCGATGATGGCCAGTATGACCAAAAGGTATGATTTCTTTTTATGCAGATGCATGTGATTACTCCTTGACCACGGCGGCACAGCGCGGGCAGAGTTCGGGATTAACGGGGTCGACAACCGCCGCGGCGACCCGGTTCCAGCAGCGCGGGCATTTGCACCCCGTTGCTTTGCGCACCGTGATTTTTTCCTTTTTGCCCGCCTGCACTTTCAGGGCGGCAACGACCAGGATGGCCTTGAAAAGTTCACGGTTGGAGCGCAGCAGTTCTTCGTCGTCTGCCGCAGCCGTGATCTCGATATCGGCTTCCAGTGAATCGCCGATAAGTCTGGCGGCGCGGGCCGACTCGATCTCTTTCAGGATGCGGTCGCGGATCTCCATGATCTTTTCCCAGCGCGCCGCTTCCACGGCCTTGCCCAAGGTTGCGTCGATTTCCGGAAAGCGCTGCAGGTGGATGAACGGTTCCTTGCCGGGGTGGTCGGGAATGTGGCCCCAGGCTTCTTCGCAGGTAAAAGACAGGATGGGGGCCATGAGCAGCAGAGTTTCGCGCAGCAGGATGAAAACGGTTTGTTGGGCGGCCCGGCGTTCCGGGGCGTCGAGGCGGTTGCAGTATAGATTGTCTTTCTGGATGTTCAGGTAGAAGGCGCTCAGGTCCACGGTAAAAAAGTTGAACATGGCGTGAAAGATGGCATGGTATTCGAAGTCCTGGTAGGCCTGGAGCACCCGGGCCTTGATCTCCTGCAGGCGCTGCAGAATATACAGGTCAGTTTCGCCGAAGGCGGACCTGGCAAGCGGATCGAGTCCCGGTGTAAAATCAGCGAGCACGCCGAGCATGAAGCGCCAGGTGTTGCGGATTTTTCGGTAGCTTTCGCTGAGGCGCAGCAGGATCTCCGAGCTGAAGCGGACGTCTTCCTGGTAGTTGACCATGGCCGCCCACAGGCGCAGGATCTCGGCACCTTTGTCCTTGATGATGCTCTGCGGCTCTATGACGTTGCCCAACGATTTGTGCATGGCCCGCCCTTCCGCGTCGAGCACCCAGCCGTGGGTGATGACGGCGCGGTAGGGGGAAGCGTCCAGGGCGCTGATGCCCACCAGCAGGGAGGAATGGAACCAGCCGCGGTACTGGTCGCCGCCTTCCAGGTACATGTCGGCAGGCCAGCGGTGGCCGGCGGAGCGCTGCAGGATGCCGTGCGACGAACCAGACTCGAACCAGACGTCGAGGATGTCTTTTCCTTTTTCAAATTCTTTGCCGCCGCACCCGGGACAGGCGGTTCCGGCGGGGATGAATTCGGCTGCCTCCTTTTGGTACCAGGAATTGGAGCCTTGGGCGGCGAAAGTTTTTTCCACGTTTTCTATGGCAGTGGGATCGAGCAGCGCTTCTCCGCAGTCCCTGCAGAAAAATGCCGGCAGGGGGACACCCCAGTCGCGCTGGCGCGAGATGCACCAGTCGGGCCGGTTGGCGATCATGTCGCGCAGGCGGGCGCGGCCGTTCTCGGGGTAGAAGGCGGTGGCGTCGATGGCGGCCAGCGCCGTCTGGCGCAGGGTCTGCGGCGCCTTGTCGACCGTGAACACGCCCTGGCCCTCGTCCATGCGCACGAACCACTGCGCCGCGGCGCGGTAGATCACCGGCGTCTTGTGGCGCCAGCAGTTCGGATAGCTGTGCTCGAGCTTGGACGTGGCCAGCAGGCGGTCGCTCTGCGCCAGCACCTCGACGACACGCGGGTTGGCCTTCCAGATGTTCAGGCCGCCGAACAGCGGCAGCGCGTCCTCGTACACGCCGCTGCCCTGCACCGGGTTGAGGATCTGGTCGGCGGCCATGCCGTGCGCCAGGCAGGACTGGAAGTCCTCCACGCCATAGGCCGGCGACGAGTGCACGATGCCGGTGCCGTCTTCGGCCGTCGCATAGTCGGCCAGGAACACCGGGGCGATGCGGCGGTAGCCCTCGTGCACGTCGGCCAGCGGGTGCCAGAAGCCCAGGCCGCCGAGCTTGTCGCCGCGGGCCGTGGCCAGCACCGTGCCTTGCAGGCCATAGCGCGCCAGGCACTTGTCCACCAGCGCCACGGCCAGCAGCAGCAGGCCACGCTCGGTGTCGACCAGCGCGTACTCGAGCGCCGGGTTGAGGTTGAGTGCCTGGTTGGCCGGCAGCGTCCACGGCGTCGTCGTCCAGATCACGGCGAAGGCGCGCTTGGTCAGCGCCGGCAGCCCGAAAGCCGCGGCCAGCGCGTCGGGGTCGGCGGCGGCGAAGGCGACGTCCACCGTCGGCGAGGTCTTGTCGGCGTATTCGATCTCGAACTCGGCCAGCGACGAGCCGCAGTCGAAGCACCAGTAGACCGGTTTCTGGCCGCGGTAGACGAAGCCGCGCTCGACCAGCCGCTTGAGCACGCGGATCTCGCCGGCCTCGTTGGCGTAGTCCATGGTGCGGTAGATGTGGCCCCAGTCGCCGAGCACGCCCAGGCGCTGGAAGTCGGCCAACTGCTGGCCGATCTGCTCGCCGGCATAGGCGCGCGACAGCGCCTGCACCTTGTCGCGCGGCAGGCCGCGGCCGTGGTCCTTCTCGATCTGGTTCTCGATCGGCAGGCCATGGCAGTCCCAGCCCGGCACATAGCGCGCGTCGAAGCCGGCCAGCTGGCGGCACTTGACGACCATGTCCTTGAGGATCTTGTTGACGGCGTGGCCGATATGCAGCTTGCCGTTGGCGTAAGGCGGGCCGTCGTGCAGCACGAACAGCGGCGCGCCGTGGCGGGCGGCGCGCAGGCGCTGGTAGACGCCGCCTTCGTTCCACTGCCTGATCCAGCCCGGCTCGCGCTTGGGCAGATCTCCGCGCATCGGGAACGGGGTGTCGGGCAGGTTCAGGGTGCTGCGGTAATCGGTGGCAGTGCTCATGGCGGGTGGCGGCCGCGCGCTGCGGCTGTCTCGGGAGTTTTTCGACGGCGCCGCGCGGTGGCAGCGGGCGCGAAGCCCCGTCTTGCGGCAGGGAACTTCAGGCGGGCTTCAGGTGGCTGAGCCGATAATTCGGTCGCGCGTCGCTTGCCGGCGCGTGGCGGCATGCCAGCGCTGCGGACCGATCCTGTAGCCGGAAAGTTGCATGATGTTCATTCTATCCGCGACACCCTTGCATGCACCCACGACCTCTGCTCCCACGGATGGCACTTTGCACCGCGCTGCTGTCCGGCGGCGCCTCGGCGCAGATCACCGAGCCCGGGCTGCCCATGCCCTTGCCCAGCACGCCGGATGCGCTGTGGGAAGGTGCCATCGGCATGATCGCCACCTACCGGCCGGAATATCAGGGTGCGACCGAGCGCATCGTCAAGTTCAAGCCGGTGGTCTTCCTGCGCTACGACCGCTTCACGGTCAGCAGCGGCGGCAGCAGCTTCGGCACCAAGCGCGCCGGCGACATCGGGCGTGGCCTGAGCCTGAGCGTGCACGAGAGCGATCGCGTCCGCGTCAGCCTGGGGCTGCGCTACGACGGCGGGCGCGACGAGGCCGAAAGCGGCGCACTGGCCGGTCTGGGTGACATCCCGCCGACGCTGCGGGCGCGTCTGGGGGCCGCCTGGCGGCTCAAGGGTCCGTGGCGCCTGGGTGCAAGCTGGAGCATCGACATGTTCGGCCGCGGCGGCGGCAGCTACGGCGAGCTGAGCGCCGGTTGGGAGCAATCAATCTTGCCGAGGACGGTGCTGACGCTGGGTGGCAACCTGAGCGTGGCGGGCGACCGCTACATGCAGACCTATTACGGTGTGTCCGAGGCCCAGGCCGCCAACACGGCTTACCCTGTCTACGAGCCGGCCGCCGGCCTGCGCGAAGTCACCTTCTCGGCAGGTCTGCGCCACCAGCTCAGCCAGGAATGGACCCTCGTGACCGGGCTTGGCCTGTCGCGGCTGCTCGGCCCGGCGGCCGCCAGCCCACTCACGATCAGCCCCTCGGGCTGGGGCATCAACGCCGGCGCGGTCTGGCGCTTCTAGCCCGATCGCTGCGCGTCAGACGCAGCGGGCGTTGGCGGCGAACCAGCGCCGGGCGTCTTCGGTGTCGTGCGCAATCGCGGCCTGCAGCGCCGGCAGCGAGTCGTACTTGACCTCGTCGTGCAGCTTGTGCAGCAGGTCCACGCGCAGGCAGCGGCCGTAGCCGGCGTCGGGGCCCAGCGTGGCCGGCCACTCCAGGCAGTGCACTTCCAGCAGCACACGCCCACTGTCTTCCACCGTGGGCCGCACGCCGAAGCTGGCCACCCCCGGCAGCGCTGCGTCGGCCAGGCCATGCACGCGCACGACGAAGATGCCGCTGGTGGCCGCGCGGGCGTGCGCGAAGCGCAGGTTGAGCGTGCGAAAACCCAATTCGCGGCCGAGCTTGCGGCCGTGCAGCACGTGGCCGCTGACGCTGTACGGCCGGCCGAGCAGCGCCTCGGCCTGCCGCAGGTCGCCTGCCGCGAGTGCGGCGCGCACGGCCGAACTGGACACGCGCAGGCCATGCACCTCGTAGCTCATCATGCGCGCCACGTCGAAGCCCAGTTGCGCGCCGGCAGCGTCGAGCATGGCGTAATTGCCGGTGCGCTTGGCGCCGAAGTTGAAGTCGTCGCCGACCAGCACGTAGCGCGCGCGCAGGCCGCGCAGCAGCACGCGCTCGATGAATTCCTGCGCCGGCATGGCGGCCAGACGGTCGTCGAAGCGCGCCACCACGGCGTGGTCGATGCCGCAGCGCTGCAGTTCGACCAGCTTGTCGCGCAGCGTGGCGATGCGCGGCGGCGCCAGTTCCGGCCGCCCCGCCTTGCGCGCGAAGTGGTCGCGCGGGTGCGGCTCGAAGCTCAGCACGCAAGACGGCAGGCCGCGGTGGTGCGCTTCGCTGGTCAGCAGCGCCAGCATGGCCTGGTGGCCGCGGTGCACGCCGTCGAAGTTGCCTATCGTCAGCGCGCAGCCCTCGGTGCCGGGGAGGTGGAGCCCGTGATGGATGCGCATGGCCGGCGATTATCCCGGCGCCAGGTCGAGCAGGCGGCGGTACAGCGCCAGGTAGGCCGCCGCGGCGCGGTCCCAGTCGAACTGCGCGGCGTGGGCTCGGATGGCGTCGCCGCGGCCCGGTGTGCGGTGCCGCGCCAGGCCCTGCTCGACGACACGTTTCATGGCCGCGGCGTCGAAGTCGTCGAAGTAGTCGGCCGCGTCGCCGCCGATCTCGGGCAGGCAGGTGCGCCGCGCCAGGAACACCGGCTTGCCGAAGTGCATGGCCTCGATCGGCGGCAGGCCGAAACCTTCGGTCAGCGACGGGAACACGAAGCCGGTGCAATGGGCGTAGGCCCAGGCCTTCTGCGCGTCGTCGATGCCGAGGTGGAACTGCACGTTGGGCAGCTTGACCGAGGCGCGCAACTTCTTCGCGTCGTCGCTGGGTGGCCCGCAGAGCACGAAGTCCATCTCGGGCCACAGCCGGGCCAGGCCGATGATCGCCTCGGGGTTCTTCGACGGCGACATGCGGCTGAGGTGGAACAGGAACGGCGTCGTCGGCTGCGCCGCCCATCCCGGCAGCGGCCGACGCGGCGCATCGACGAAGCTGCGCGCGCCGTTGTGGATGACCTCCAGCGGCCCGCTCCAGCCCAGGTGACGCTTCACGTCGTCGGCCGTGTGCCGGCTGATGGCCACGACGACATCGGTGCGGCGCATCAGCGCCTGCGTGCGGCGCCGGTGGCGCCAGGTCGAAAAGGCGTTGCGGCCGTAGAGATAGTTGAGGTCGTGCACCGTCACCACGCGCGGGCCGCAGCCTTGCGGCGGCCGGTTCTTGTTGAGCTGGTGCAGCGAATGCCACAGCGCATAGGGCTGCGGCTGGCGGTGCACGATGCGCTGCCAGCGGTTCACCGCCAGGTAGCCGACGTCGGGACCGAACAGGCCGAACAGCTTGTGGCGCAGGTGGAAGTCGAAGGCGATGCCGAACTGCTCGCGCCACAACGGCGCCGCGGCGGCGACGCGCTGGCCGATCTGCAGCGAGAACTCGCCCAACCCGTCGTGCAGGGCACCGATGTTGCCCAGGCTGATGCCGATGCGGCGCGGTGCGTCGCTCATCTCAGCACGCCGCAGCCTGGGTGAGAATGGCAGCCGATGGACGACACCTACGCGCGCTGGAAGAGTTGGGATGCCGAGGCGTTTGGCCTGTGGTCATTTTCGGACGCGCGCTATTTCGGCTGGCACCTGGAGCGCGCCCTGCCGGGCCGACAGGCGCTGGAGGTGCTGGAGGTCGGCTTCGGCAACGGTCGCTTCCTCGGTTGGTTGCAGTCACGGGGCCACCGTGTCAGCGGCATCGAGGCGAACCCCTTGCTGGTGCAGCGCGCCCGCGACGCGGGCATCACGGCCCAGGAACGGCTCGACCAGGTCGGCTCCGGCGCGCGCTTCGATCTGGTGGCTGGCTTCGATGTGCTGGAGCATGTCCCGGTGTCGGAGTTGCCCGGATTCTTGCAGCAACTGGCGGCGCTGCTGCGGCCGGGGGGCCGCATGCTGTTCCGCTTCCCGAATGCCGAGTCACCGTTCGGCCTGCGCTCGCAGCACGGCGACATCACGCATGTCAGCGCGCTGGGGGCGTCGACGATGCGCCAGGTCTGCACGGCCATCGGGCTGCAGTTGGAGCACAGCGGCGACCTCCTGCCCTGGCACGCGCAGCCCGGCAGCCGTCGCGTCGGTGCCTTGTTCGCGCATCTGTCGCGGCTGGCATTCGAATGGCGGATGCGCAAGAGTTATGGCCTGGAACGCGGCATCGACCTGGCACCCAACCAGACCGTGGTCCTGCGCGCGGCGGATTGATCAGCGCCGCCCGGCGGGCTGCTGCATGACCAGCGCCAGCGCGGCGTCATACTTCGCCATCACGCGCTCCCAGCTGTAGCGCTCGCGCACGTAACGCTGGCCGAGACCACCGCGACGGCGCCGCTCCTCGTCGGGCAGCTTCAAGGCCTGTTCCAGGGCGTCGACGAAGCCGCTCTTCGTGCGGTAGGTCTGGCCGGCGCCGCTGGTCTTCACGTGCGCTGCCAGCACCTCGCAGTCACCGTTGGCCACCACCGGCGTGCCGGCGGCGAAGGCCTCCAGCAGCACCAGCGACAGGCTCTCGAAGCGCGACGGGATCACCAGCGCCGCCGCCCCGGCGATCAGCGCGTCCCGATCGGCGCTGGCGACGAAGCCGGTGCAGACGGTCCGCGCCTGCTGCGGCACCTCCATGAAGCGCTCCCCCATCAGCACCAGCTGCACGTCGGCCAGCGGCCCGCCGGTCAGGCGCTGGCTCAGCGACTCGAAGGCGACGAGCAGGGACGGGCAACCCTTGGAGACATCGACGCGGCCGGCGTAGAGCAAGTAGCGCCGGCCGATGCCCAGGCGTGTGCGCGCGGCGGCGATCGCCTCGGGCAGCACTTCGACGCTGTCGATGCCGACGCCGACCACGTCCTGCATCACGGCGTCCGGTTGGTACAGCCGCCAGGCGAGCTGGCGTTCGACCTCGGTGTTGAACAGCAGCGCGCCGGCGCTGGCGAAAACGCGATGAAACCAGGGCAGGTAGACCGGCTTCTCGTCGTGCAGCAGTGGCACCAGCACGCTGCGCCGGCCCCAGGCGGGCAGGCCCAGAGCGGTGGGTTCGTAGAGCGCGGTGAAGAAGATCACCGCGTCGTAGCGTTCGGCAGACGTGGCCAGCCAGGCCAGCAGATCAGGGCAATGCGGCCCCTGGCGGCGCAGGAATTCCAGGCCGTCGTGCCGAGCATCGCCGGTCGGCTGCGCCACCGCGGGCCAACCGAGCAAGCGCAGCAGGCGGCGCAGCTTGAAGCGCCAGCGATGCCGTTCAGGCACACGGGCGCGGCCGATGTCATTGCGCACCGGGTGCGCGAAGCGCCGCACGGCCACGCCATCGACGTTCTCGAGTCCGGGGGCGAAAAACATGGCCCAGTCGGTGTGGTCGCGCGCGCAACTGGTCAGCACCTCGACCTGAAATCGCGTGGCCAGGCGTTGCACGACCATGCGCGCGTGGCTCTCGGCGCCGCCGGTGATGTCGGCGCCGTAGCGCTGGATGACGACGGCGACGCGCAAGCGTTCGCCATCTGTCACCGCCGAGGTCGGGGCGACTTCGCTTTGGGGGGCATGCATGGCGCGGGGCGACCAGCGGGTCTCAGAACGCCGTATCTGCAGGCAGCAAGGTCCATAGACCTGGCTCAAGCTCGGCCGGCAGCACCAGCTTGCCGATGGCACTGCGGTGCAGCGTCTCGACCCGGTTGCCCGCCGCGCCCACCATGCGCTTGACCTGGTGGTACTTGCCTTCGGTGAGGGTCAGGCGCAGCGCCGTGTCGCCCGTGCGTTCGACGGCGGCGGCGCGCACGGGCTGGGGGTCGTCGTCGAGCACCACGCCCTGCCGCAGGCGGGCGATCTGCTCGCTGGTGACCGCGTGCCTGGTGCCGACCTCGTAGACCTTCGGCAGGTGCCGTTTGGGCGAGGTCAGCCGGCGGATCAGCGCGCCGTCGTCGGTCAGCAGCAGCAATCCCGTGGTGTCTTCGTCGAGCCGGCCCACCGGCTGCACGCCGCGCGTGCGCAGCGGCGGCGGCAGCAGGCTCAGCACGCTGGGGTGGTGGCGCGGCTTCTGAGAGCATTCATAGCCGGCGGGCTTGTGCAGCATCACCAGCGCATGTTCGGCGTAGCGCCAGGCGCGACCCTCGACCGCGAACACCAGGTCGTCGGTGCTGAAATCGGCGTGCGGATCGTCGACGACGCGGCCGCCGACGCGAACCAGGCCCTTGGCGACGATGCCGGCGCAAATGCGCCGCGTGCCGAAGCCTTGCGTGAAGAGGATCTGTGCCAGTTGCATCGCTGGGGTCAGCGGCGCCGGCCTCGCCACGGGGGCTGCGGGCGCCTGGTCATCAGGCCAGGCCGAGGT
>JACZKT010000428.1 GCA_014859905.1 Rubrivivax sp. | reverse complement strand
CGCTCAGCTCGGTGGCGCTGGACATCGCCGCCGCCACCGGGCTGCCGGTGCTCACCGTGCCCAGCGCCACCGAGCTGAGCGAAGGCAAGGCGCGCGTGGAGCGCCTGCGCGACATCGAACCCGACGACCTGCTCGGCCGCGAGCCCGTGCTGCTGGACGAAACCGGCATCGCGCAGACCCTGCAGGGCAAGACGGTGCTCGTCACCGGCGCCGGCGGCAGCATCGGCAGCGAGCTGTGCCGCCAGGCGGCGCGCTACGGGCCGGCGCGGCTGGTGCTGGTCGAGCTGAGCGAATTCAACCTCTACACCATCGAGCAGGAGCTGAGCGGGGATTTCCCGGCGCTCGAACTCGTGCGCCTGATCGGCGACGTCAAGGACCTCCCCCACCTGCGCGCCATCTTCGGCCGCTGGCGCCCGCAGGTGGTCTTCCACGCCGCGGCCTACAAGCACGTGCCGCTGATGGAGGAACACAACGCCGCCGCCGCGCTGCGCAACAACACCCTGGGCACCTACCACGCCGCGCTCGCCGCCGCCGAGGCGGGCGCCGAGCGCTTCGTGCTCATCAGCACCGACAAGGCGGTGAACCCCACCAACGTCATGGGGGCCACCAAGCGCGCCGCCGAGATGGTCGTCAGCAGCCTGGCCACCCTGCACCCGGGCACGCGCTTCATGGCCGTGCGCTTCGGCAACGTGCTGGGCAGCAGCGGCAGCGTGATCCCCAAGTTCAAGGAGCAGATCGCCAGGGGCGGCCCGGTGACGGTGACGCACCCGGACATCATCCGCTACTTCATGACCATCCCCGAAGCGGCGCGCCTGGTGCTGCAGGCCGCGGCCATCGGCGAAAGCGGCCAGGTGCTGGTGCTGGACATGGGCGAGCCGGTGAAGATCGTCGACCTGGCGCGCGACCTCATCCGCATGGCCGGGCACACGCCGCAGGAGATCGTTATCGAATTCACGGGGCTGCGGCCGGGGGAGAAGCTGTTCGAAGAGCTGCTGGCAGGCGCCGACGACACGCTGCCCACCCCGGTGCCGAGGCTGCGCGTGGCGCGCCTGGCGGCGAGTGCCGGGCGCGTGGACGAACTGCTGGCGTGGCTGCTTGCGCAGCCCGCCGCGGGCCTGGAAGACGACGCCTCGGTGCGCGCCCGGCTGCGCGCCGTGGTGGCGGAATACGGGCCGAACCGCGACGGGGGGCCTGGCGCGCCGCTTGCCTGACTTCATTGCAAATTAATCGATAGATGATCAAAATACAATGATGTTGAAGCGCCACTTGCAGTCCGTCGTCGAGCGCCGCCTGGCACAGTTCCCGGCGGTGGCGCTGCTGGGCCCGCGCCAGGTCGGCAAGACCACGCTGGCCCATGCGGTGGCCGCAGGTCATGAAGGCGCCGTGCTGCTCGACATGGAGCGCGAATCGGATCGCGCCGCTGTCGCGCAGCCCGAACTGTTCTTTCCCCGCTACCGCGATCGCCTGGTCGTGCTCGACGAAGTGCAGCACCTGCCGCAACTGTTCACGGCGCTGCGCCCCGAGATCGACGCCCGGCGACAGCCGGGCCGCTTCCTGCTGCTGGGCTCGGCGTCCGGCGAGCTGTTGCGCCAGACGGGCGAGTCGCTGGCCGGCCGGGTTTCCTGCGTCGAACTGACACCCCTGTTGGCCACCGAACTGCCCGCCGACCTGAACACCCTGCAGGAGCTGTGGCAGCGCGGCGGTTATCCCCTGAGCTACCTGGCGCCCGACGACGAAGCAGCGTTCCAGTGGCGGCAGGACTTCATCCAGACCTTCCTGCAGCGCGACCTGCCGGCGCTGGGCCTGCGTGTGCCCGCCGAAACGCTGCGCCGCTTCTGGACCATGCTCGCCCACCTGCAGGGCCAGATGTTCAACGCGTCGCAGCTCGGCGTCTCACTGGGCGGCGCGTCGCACACCACCACGGCGCGCTACCTGGACACCCTGGTCGACACGATGATGGTGCGCCGCCTCCAGCCGCACCTGGCCAACATCGGCAAGCGCCTGGTCAAGTCGCCCAAGGTCTATGTGCGCGACAGCGGCCTGCTGCACGCGCTGCTCGGCCTGGCCCGGTTGCGAGACCTGCAGGGCCACCCCGTGGCGGGCGCCTCGTGGGAGGGCTTCGTGGTCGAGCAGGTCGCGGCGGCGCTGCCGCCCGGCGCCCGGATCGGCTTCTACCGCACGGCCGCCGGCGCCGAACTGGACCTGGTGGTCGAGGCCGGCGCGCGCAAGATCGGCGTCGAGATCAAGTTCTCGGCCGCGCCCAAGCCGACCAAGGGCTTCTGGCAGTCCCTGCAGGACCTCGAGATTGCCCATGCCTTCGTGATTGCGCCCGTGACACGCCGCTACGCCTTGGCGCCAGGGGTGGAGGTCTTGCCGGTGGCCGCCGTGCCGGGCATGATGGCCGAGTTTGCCGCCTGAGCTGCCGTCCCCCCCCCGGCCACTCGCGCCAGGCCGGCCCGGCTGCGGCAACTGGCGGGTCCGGCTGCGGCAACTGGCGGGTCCGGGTCGGCATGTTGCGCTGAGGAAACTCAGCGTCCAGCCGCTGCGCCGCCTCCTAATATGAATGGAGTACGCCGCCCCCGGCCTTAGGGGCTTCATGGGGGCGCGAGGCAAATCTCACATGCTAGGATCTGCGCGTGTGCCTTTCCTGCAACAATTTCTCCCCAGCCACGTTCCGCTCGACGCTGCTGCGGGCATATGATGCTCATCGCATCGGTCAAGGGGCTCGTGGGAGGCACGTGGCAGCCATGATCGGCACTTACCTTTTTTCAACGTGACCCAGACCACCGCGTTCCACTTTGCACCTGCCCCGACACCCGACTGCAAGTGGTCGAGTCGCTGCGGGTGTCTTGGTTGGCCTGAACGCATGCCCCGGTTTCCTTGACAAGAAAACCTCTTCTCCCTCACTCACCAGGAGTTCTCTGAATGCTTCCCTTTGACGCCTTTAATCGCACCCAAATCGCGCGCGTAGCCACTGGCCTGTACAACATCCAGGTCGGACAGGTGACGATGGATTGGGCGCTCGGAGCGCTGGAGTCCGGTGACTACGGCAGCGTGGCTCAACTGGCCGACCTGGTCTACCAGCGCGACTTCGGTCACGTGTCCAACGAGGCGGTGGCCTCCAGGTTGGTTCACAACCTGGGCATCACTGGCGCCCAGGCGACGGCTGATGCGATGACGGTGATCATCCGCACGCTCGACGCGTCGCCGCCTGCCTTCAAGGGCTCGGCAGTGCTGGACATGTTGAACATGTTCGCCGAGATGACCAACGCGCTCGGCTATTCCGTCCAGGCGACCAACTTCAATGTCAACGTCGCCGCGGCGGTGCAGTATTCGAAGTCGTACCCCGAAGACGTGCTCATCGTGTCGGGGAACACCTTCACGCTCACCGAGCCTCCGGTCATTCCGGGTGAAAATGGCACCCCGCCCGTCACTGCCGTGTACTGGGGTTACACCCCGACGCAGGGCAACGGCGGCGCCACCGACGGCGATGGCATCCCCGTTGGCGAGCTGTTGAGCTTCCTGACGACCATCACCGGTCTGGACCTGGCCGAGCTGGGTCTGATCGACGACGACGGCGTCGGTCCCTTCGACAACGTCACCAATCTCTCGCTTTCGATGGGTGCGCTGGCCGCCGGGACGGTGGATGATGACTCAACCGGTGTCAATGTTGCCGGCAATGGCACGCTGAACATCACCTTCCTCGACGGCACCAGCTTCAACGCCGAAGTGCGGCTGGGTGAAGCGTATTTCCAGTTCCTGAACAACCTCCTGTTCGACGCGGACGGCAACTCGCGCCTGTACGAAAAGGTCATCGAGGAAGGTACTTCCGGCACCTACGACCAGTATCCGGCAGTCAAGCTGACGCCCTCTGCCAATAACGGCGGCACCATCGAACCCGGCGTCACCACCGCGGGCAACGACACCATCGTCGCCGGCCGCCTGGAACTCCTGCACGGCGCCTACATCGACGGTGGCCTGGGCTACAACATCCTGGAAGTGGACGCCAAGGGCGTCTTTGCCCAGCCCCTGCAGCTGCTGAACATCCAGGAAGTGCGGGTCGCGAACCTGCCCAACGTCTATACCTACAGTGAAGCTGTCGGTCAATACGGCGAGGACAGCTATTACGTCAGTTCCGACTATCCGTATTGGGACGACACCGCCGGCACCGGCCAGTATCCCAATTCCATGCTCGATCTGTCGCGCGCGACATCGATCGAACGGCTGGTCATCACCGAAGGCTCCTTCGAAGGCTTCCTGTACGAAGGTCTGCCCGGCAGCCTGACCATTGCCGGCATCCGTAACGGTGCCGTCGCACGCCTCGAAGGCGGCTTCACGCAAGACGTCAACCTGCATTGGGGCCAGGGCCAGACCGGCCCGCTGACCGTCGAACTGCTGCTCGGCCAAATCACCGGCAACCTGAACTTCGTCCACAACAACGACTCGCTGCACCTGGTGTCGCTGGGCGGCGGCTCCAACTCTTTCGGCAGCGAAGACATCGGTGGCCGGCTGACCCAACTCCAGATCAGCGGCGATGCCGCCCTGTACATCAACGGCGACCTGGACAACTCCTTCCAGGACGCCACGCCCATCACCATCGACGCCAGCGAAAACACCGGCGGCGTGAATCTGGAGTTGAGCGACTCCCAGAACGTCACCTTCATCGGCTCGCAAGGCAACGACATCTTCATCGTCGACACCGACGACAGCAGCGAGTGGCCACACAACGACGAGTCGGTGACGATCATCGGCGGCGCCGGCAACAACCGCTACGAAGTCGAAAGCTATCGTGTCGACATCACCAACGGTGACGGCAACAACAACTACGAAGTCGACGCCATCGTCGTCAACATCACCGCGGGCAACGGCAACAACCACTTCGAAGTCGAAGCCTCCTCCGGCACCCTGGTGGCCGGCGACGGCAACAACCGTTTCGAAATCCAGTCGGTGAATTCCGGCGACACCACCGATCCGGAAGACGCGCTCGACTACCCGAGCAACATCAGCATCACCACCGGCGACGGCAAGAACCAGATCCAGATCGAAGTCGACGAGTGGATCGGTGTCGCCAACATCGTGGCCGGCGACGGTGGCAACACCATCGACGCGCTCGGCCATGAGGTGAACATCACTACCGGCACCAGCAAGGACGTCATCAAGGTCCTGGCCGACAAGATGGTCATCAACAGCGGCGGCGGTGGCGACACCATCACCATTGGCGGCTGGGACTACGACTTCGTCTCGTCGGGTTCGGGCGAAGACAGTGAATCCGGCGGCGACGGCGCCTTCTTCCAGATCGACACCGGCTCGGGTGCCTCGACCATCATTCTCGGCAACGCCGACGACTACAACGAGTTTGCCTACAACACCTTCCCGTTCGCCAGCAGCATCACGGCGCACCCGGATTCATTCATCCGCGGTGAAAACGTCACCCTGTTCGTGAACACGGTGGCCGACCTGCGCGCGGCCGAGTTGACCGGTGTCACGCGCGTCATCATGGATGACGACCGCTACGACATTTCGAAGGCCCCCAAGGCCAACGACAACGCTGTTGGCGACGCAGCCCTGCTGACCCTGACCGCAGCGCAGTTCGCGGCCATCGGTGCTGCCAACTTCAGCGTCCAGGGCTCGATCTTCAACACGCACGCCTACGTCAAGATCATCGTCACCGAGAGCACCTCGCTGACCGCGCTGGGTGTCGACAGCCTGCCGCGCGGCATCGACCTGTTCCTCGAACTGGCCGATGGCGTCACCCTGACGATGACCGCGCAGCAACTGCACATGCGTGTGGCGCAAGACGGCATCACCATTGCCGACGACGGCAACACCGACCAGGTGAGCGGCAAGGTCGTCATCACCGGTGGCGGCCTGAACTTCGACCCGTTCAACACCAGCGACACCATCAAGACCAACATCGAAGGCACAGTCTACGTCGGTGGCTCCTTGTCCGACGACTTCATGGTCAACGGCAAGTGGTTCAACGTCACCGTCAGGTCGCTGGTCAACGGCTGGGACCGTCCCGCCGACGCACCGGTCGAAATCGTCCTGACCCTGGACAGCACGGGCACCGAACCGCTGGAACAAGGCGCGTTCTCGACCTGGCACAACAATTTCGAGATCATCGGCAACCAGGACATCGTCTTCACTGGCGCCATCACACTGGGTGCCGACTTCACGGTGGACTTCTCCTCGCTCGACGGCGAGGTCATCAACCTGACCCTGGCCAACTTCCAGGACGTGAAGGAACTCCGCGGTAATGGCCTGAGTGGCTATGACGCAGTGGTCTACGTCGAGATGACGGGCGCGCTGGTCAGCGGACAGGGCACCACGCCGGTCGTCGGTTCCGACACCGACGGCGACGGCGAGTACGCAGGTCTCGTCTCCAGCGGTGTTCGCAAGATCATCGTCACCAACATCAGCGACGGCGACGCATCGCAGTTCGATCCCGAAGCCGCCACCATCTACCTCTGCGACCAGACCTTGGACCTCGAGGTCATCGGCCTGCGCGGCAACTACAACGCCACCCTGAACGTGTACCAGGTGGCGTGGGGCACCGCATTCGAGCTGCAGGGTGACGGCACGGTCATGGAGCCGCGCAAGGTCGACGGCCCCACGGGCGAATCGAACGTCGGTGTCCTGAACGCCATGTTCCAGTGGCCCGGTGCGGCGGCTGTCGTCAACATCAACAACCAGGGCACCGACCTCACCACCCGCAAGCTGCACGTCGAAGGCATCAACATCGACAACGCCAAGTCGATCGCCCTCAATGTGGAAGACGGCGACGTCATCATCGACACCCTGTCGGGTGACAAGGTCAAGACCCTGACCATCACCGCCGAGCAGGATGTCACCATCGTCGGCGAGCTGCCCAGCACGCTGACGAAGATCGACGCCTCCGGCGTGGTCGGCGAACTCGACGTCACCGTCGACCCCGCCGACGACTTCAGCTTCATCGGTTCCGAAGGCGGCTCCAGCCTGACCTTCAGCGGCAACTTCGAAGCCAACGACGACCCGCAGATCGCGGGCGACCACACCACCATCGATGGCGGTGTCGGCGGTGTCGTCATCACCATCGGCGAAGACTACGACGTCGACCTCACCGAAGCCGTCCTCATCAACGTCACGGGTGTGGTGCTGGAAGACGATTCGACCCTGTCGCTGACCATGGCCCAGGCGGCCGCCATCGGCGCAGGGAACATCTCCATCGCCACCGGCGACACCGCAAGCCTGGTCCTTGAAGGGCTGGACGGTGAGCCCTTCGCGCTGGACGACTTTGCCGACGGCATCACCGTGACGGTCGTGAACATCGCCAATCTGCCGGTGGTCACGCTGCATCCCGACACCGACCTGACCGGTATTGGCAGCCTGAGCGTGCCCGCGGGCACGGTGCTGAACCTGACGGCGGCTCAGTACCAGCAATTGACCGGCGCCGGCACCATCACGGGCATCGGCGGCACGACGAACTTCACGGTCAACATCACCGATCTGACCCAGGCCGACGCCGAATTCGACGACAGCAACATCCCCGGCGGCACCGAAGGTCTCGACCTGTCTGGCGTCACTGCCAGGAACGTCACCATCACGATGGCCGAGAGCATCGAGCTCGTGGCCGGTGATGACCTGGGCGACTTCGATGTCGTCATCGGCGACGGCATGACGCTGACGCTGGCGGACATCCAGCAAGCCGACGGCCTGAACATCAGCGGCGGTACCAACACGACCCTGAAGTTCACGGACACCGCCGCGGGCATGTTCGAGTCCATCGACGCCTCCGGCTTCGATGTGACCACCCTGATGATGCTCAACGTCCTGGTTGCCAACCGCAACGTCGACCTGATCTTCCTGGGTCTGGCCCAGAGCGTCACGAAGGTCATCTACAACGGCAACGGCTGGGTCGAGGGCATCACCCAGATCGTCTTCATCGAGGCCGGCACCACCGTGCCGGGCTTCGTGGTCTTCAACAAGCCCGAAGACGATGTCGAGATCCAGCACTTCGTGCTGAACCTCACCGGTGGTACCGAGATCAACGGCAACCTGCGCCTTTCGAATTCGCAGAACCTGGATTCCAACGGCAACGACCTGATCCAGACCCACCTGAAGACGGTGACCATCAACTCCACCGGCACCGCACCGAACCTGCTGACCGGGGAAACCGCCAACGTCATCGATGGCAACATCACCCCGCTGGGCACCGGGTTGCAGGGCATTTACACCAGCGTCGACAACAACCTGCTCGCTCTGACGATCAACGCCGATCAGGACTTCATCCTCGAAGGCAAGGTCGTCTTCGAATCGGTGGTGGGTGACGACACCGTCACCGCCAATGACGACGACGAAGCCGTGGCCAGCCTGGTCGTGAACGGCGCCGCCGACGTCACCCTCGGTGGCCTCGACACCAGCGACGAGGACGTGGTTGGCCTGAACGTGGTCAACAACGGCACCGGCACGCTGAGCATCACGCTCGACGGCGCCGACATCGACACCAGCGACGACCTGAGCTTCACCGGCACCGGCGACATCACGTTGACGGTCAAGGGCACGGTCGACCTGACCGGCGACATCCTCACCGCGGTGACCCAGATCACGATCGACGGCAACAGCACGCTGACCATCACTCACGACCAGTTCCTGGCGCTGGGTGCGGCCAACATCCTGCCCGACAGCAATCCGCTCACGACGGGCAACCTGAACATCGTCGGTCTCGGTTCCGATCCGTTCAATGCCTCAGGTGTCCCCGCCGGCATCAACGTCAACGTGGTGACACTGGTCTCTGGCAACGTCACGCTGGACCCGACAACCAACCTCACCGGCGTCGACCAGATCGTCGTTCCGGAAGGCAGCACGCTGACGCTGACCGCCGCGCAGTACCAGCAGTTGCTGGGCTCGGGCAGCATCGTGGGTGTGAAGGCCAATGGTGATCCAAGCACCGACTACACCGTCAACATCACCGGCCTGACGCAGGCCGACGTCGACCGCAACCTGGGTGCCGCCGCATTCACGGGCGCCGAGGACGGCTTCGACCTGTCGGGGGTGACTGCCGACGACATCACCATCACGCTGGGTGAGTCCACGGTCACGCTGGGCAAGATGGTCAACGGTGCGCTGGTGGCCGACTCCGAGTCCGTGCTCAACGGCGCGTCGTTCATCCTGGCCGACAACCAGACGCTGCAGCTGGTCAACTCCCTGCAGGCCGACGGGCTGGACGTCTCTGGCGGCACGAACACCACTCTGGTGTTCCTGTTTGCCGGCTTCCCGGTCTTCCCGGCCCAGATCGATGCGTCCGGCTACGACGTCACGGTCCTGAAGGCGCTGGCTGCGTCGTTCATCATTGGTGGCCCGTCGAACGTCGAGTACTCGATCGACGACCTGCGCAGCTCGGTCGAACTGCGTCTGTACCAGACGCCTGAAGACATGGGCTTCCTCGACCCGACGTTCCGCAGGGTCGTCATCGAAGAAGGCATCACCACGCCGACCGGCCTGATCTTCAACGACTGGGACGCCGGCGACGAAGTGCGCACGCTGGACCTGACGCTCGAAGGTGGCGTCACCCTGAACGGCAACCTGAGCATCCCCACCCGTACCGACAAGGTCGGTGGCGTTCAGCGCTTCTTCGACACCCTGACGATCAACTCGGTGGGCGACGAACCCAACCTGATCGACGGCAACGTCAACACCGTGACCGTGCTGGGCGCGCCCAACACCTCGGTGAACAACCTGCTCAAGGTGGTCATCAACGCCCCGCAGGACATCGAGATCAACGGCGACATCGTCTTCGCCTCGGTCGACGTGCCGCTCAACAACGCCGTGGCGTCGTTGACGACCACCGGCGCCGGCGACATCACCATCCAGCAGCTGATCACCACGGACGACGACATCGGGACACTGGCGATTGCCGCCAATGGCACCGGAACGCTGTCCGTGACCGGCGCCAGCGCCGGCTTCGTCGGTGGCATCAGCACCGAGAAGCTGATCCTCACCGGCAGCGGTGACATCGTCTTCGGCACCAACCCCGACGTGACGACGGAGACCGGTGTCGACGCGAGCGCCCTGTCCCTCATCGACGCCTCCGGCCTGACCGGCGACCTCGACCTGGGCAAGGTCATCAACGTCGACTCCGCCGACTTCACGTTCACGGCAGGGACGGGCGTCACCAAGATGACGCTGATGAGCGACACGCTGGACAGCACGAGCGGCACGCCTGGCGACACCACCGACGACACCGCCGGCTGGACCCTCGACTTCAGCGACGCCGCCGCCGGCAGCCAGCTTCACCTGGGGACTGGCCTGACGATCGTCCCCGGTTCCGTGCTCAATATCGACCTGGGTGCCAACACCACCCTGTACATCGACGCGAGCATGGACCTGTCGGATGTCGACCTGTCCATCACCCAGACGCTGAACATCGTGTTGGCCGACGGGGCGACTCTGACCCTGAACGCTGCTCAGGCCAGTACCCTGAACATCGTCGCCGGGCCGGATACCGGCACTGCAGGCATCACCGCCAAGGTCAACGTCGTTGACCTCGGCAACACCGCGGTCGACCTCAGCGGCATCGCTGCCAACATCGCCGGCAACGTGACGCTGGAAGACAACGACGTGACGCTGGCTGCGGCCACCAATCTCGGCGCCTTCACCGTGGTGCTGCAAGACCTCTTCGGCGACAGCAGCAGCCTGGTTGGTCAGACCATCCGCTTCCAGAACGTGGCACAGGCCGAACGCGACATCCTTGTCATTCCTGACATCAATGCCCAGGGCGACAGCTCCGCCAACGTGGTCTGGTACTTCACCACCATCGCCGCACCGGTGGACACCAGCGGCTACGACGCCGCGCTGGGTCGGCTCTGGTTCACCAGCACGCTGGTGGACAACCAGGGCGGCCTGGTCGAAAGCCTGTTCACGACGCTGCCGAGCACCATCCTGCGTGTCGACTTCGCTACGGTGGCTGCGCTCAACATCCTGTTGGCTTCCAATGACGTCCACCGCATCCTGGAGCTGGTGAACTTCACAGCCATCGGCAACCTCACGTTCAGCGACGTGGGCGCCACGCCGGAAGAGCACATCGAGAACCTGACGCTCGAACTGGGTGGCCAGGTGGTGGCAGGCAACATCCTGATCGACGATGTGGTGGCGGCGCCGAACATCGATCTCACGACGATCGATTTCGACACCCTGACCATCAACTCGCGTCGTGCCTTGCATCAGGATCACATCCTGGCGTCGGAGTTCTACGTCAACAACAACGACGGCACCAACACCACCGGCGAGACCGTCCAGCCGGCCAACCTCAATACCGTGGGCAATGTCGGCGTCGGTGCGAACAACGGTCTGGACCTGCTCACCGTCACGCTGAACACCTTCGGCCTGTCGGTGGTCGGCAACAGCTCGCTCGGCGACGGCGCCAACCTGAATGTCGGCACCATCACCTACGGCACCAACACGGTTGGCAGCACGGCAACCCTGAACGTCGACGGCGTGAACAATGTCAACATCACCTCGGTCAACACCAGCGATGTGGACATCACGGCGCTGGTGGTTTCGTTGGTCGACCTGCCTGCCGACCTGGACGGGCTCGGCTTCACCGGCACGCTGACGGCGCCTGGCGCCAGCCCGGGCTTCTGGCTGAACAACACCCAGTCGCTGACCTTCACCAACGGCAATGCGTTGACCGGCACGATCATGCTGGGCAGCGCCACCAACGCCGGCGTGGCAGGCAATGAGTTGAGCATCATCGATGCGTCTGACTTCGACGGTACCTTGAACCTGGGCACCATCGCCCAGATCGACAGCACCAACGACGACAGCACACCGCTCACGCCCGCCAACGACGGTCTGCTGGCTGCATTCACCTTCACTTCCGGCAGCGGCGTCACCACCATCACGCTGGCAACGGCGAACGGGCTCACCCCGACGCTGAACACCGGCAGTGAGTGGATCTTCGACTACACCGATGCGGCCGCGGGCAGTTCGCTGACCATCACGTCCAGCGTGGTGTTCCAGCCGGGTGCGATCCTCACCCTGATTGGCGTGCCGCTGGTCATCGAAGGCAACGTCGACCTGTCGCAGGTCGTGCTGAACCTGTCCGGCACGACAACGATCGTGGTGCCGGCCGGCCAGACCCTGACCGTGACTGCGGAGCAGCTGGAAGAGGTCGACATGGTCGACATCACCGGCGCAGGCACGGTGAAGGTCGTCGGTGACGCTTCCAACCTGACCCTGGGTGCACACCTGAAGACGGTTGGGGTGGACATCTCCGGCGTGACGCTGATCGCTTCGCCGACGACGGGCTTCGACGTAGACGACACCGTGAAACTGGTGCTGACCGGCGCCGACGACGACAGCGACGGCGGTACCGTCGATGTCGGTCAGGTCGTCATCGGTTCGCCCAACATGGACAACATCACGACGGCCAACGGCGTCGACAACACCATCACCGGTGGTGCGCTGGACGACACGCTGACGGGCGGCACCGGCGACAACACCTACAACGTCGATGCCGGCACCGACACCATCGTCGGCTTGAAGACGGGCGACGTGCTGGTGGTCTCCGCTGGCGCGACCGCGATCGCTGGCGTGACCGGTGCACTGCCGCTGCCGGCGGTAGGCTTCGGTTTCGTTGCCACGGCTGCGACCGTGAACAACGGCACCGTCGTCCTGACCGGCGGGGCCGCAGACGACACGACCATCGACGTCTCGCTGGCCGGTGGCACCAAGGGCTTCACCCTCATCGGTGGATCCGACGACGCTGCGGGTCTGGATGAGCTGATCGGCAGCAACCAGGCCGACATCATCAACGGTGGCAACAACAACCAGGCGGCCGGCTCGAAGGACACGCTGACGGGCAATGGTGGTGCGGACATCTTCCAGTTCAATGTCAACACCAGCGTTCCGGCCGTGTTCTCGAAGGCGACGCAGCTGCCGCTGCCCATCGATCGTGAATTGATCACGGTCCCCCTCGTCGGTGGTTTGGATGACGACGGTGGCGACACGGGCTCCGAGACCATCACTATCGCCTACGCGGTGAACGGCATCGCCCAGGCGCCGCTGCTCATCCCGGCCGCAAACTTCGTGTCCACCAGTGAACCGTCTATCCTGTCGGCGATTGCCACGGCACTGGACGGTGTTCCTCTGGTCAGCGCCACGGTCTCCCTGGGCACCGTGATCGTCAGCGGTGACAACGGCAACGGTGTCGAGATCACCAGCGTCACGGGCACCGGTTCCGGCTGGGGCACCGGGGGGGCCTTCGATATTGCCGAAGGGGTGGATGTTGCACAGAACGATCGTCTCGACCTCGCGAACACCGCGATCACCGGGGGCGAGCTCTACAGCTTCACTACGACTCTCGCAACCGGTACCGTGTACGGGGCCAACTACATTGCTTCGCCTGGTGACACCAACCAGCAAGTGGTGCAAGGGTTGGTGGCGCTGTTCAACGGCGGCGGCGAGGTTAGCGCCATGGCTGACAACAGCAGCGGCGAATGGGGCATCACCTTCACTGACCTGGATGCGGACAACGGTGGCTTCACGCTTGCCTCCAACGCAGATGGTGCCTACGGTGGTTCCGGCGCATCCGACCTCGGTGCCACGACGCTGGCCAGTGCGGATCTCATCACCGACTTCGTGTCGGGTACCGACAAGATCCAGCTCGGACTGGTCGCCGGCACCGGAACCACTTACAAGGAAGCGGGCTCGTTCGCTGACTTCGCAACGGCAAGGGCGGCAGCCATCGCAGAGTTCGACGGCACGGTGCGGTACTTCCTGACCTCGTCCACCGCGGACAACGTCGGTCTGCTGTTCTTCGACGCCAACGCCGACGGCCTGGTGGACGGCGTCATCGCCCTGACCGGCATCAGCGACGTCAACTTCGGTGCCAGCGACATCATCGCCTGATCGATGCGGCTGAACTGACCGGCCCGGAGTCATTCGGGCCGATCGACAGACGAAGCCCCCGGGTTCCACAAGGACCCGGGGGTTTTTCCTTGGTGTTCCCGAACGACAAGGCCGTACGAAGACAGCCTCTCCGCGACATTCTGCCCATGGTTCGCACATTGCCCGTGACGGGCAGTTCCGGCTGTCCTTCTTCTCCCGCGAGTGCTCGTCGCCAAGATCTCGGCTTGACCACTCGGCGCCGGGCGCGAGACCCCCGATGGGCAGCAGCGTCCGATTGCTGCGATATCAGCCGTTGATGTGTAGACTCCAGCCGAAGGAGTCACACATGGCCACAAACCTTGCTCTTGACCACGAGCTTCTGGAGCGCGCCTTCCGCGTGAGCGGCGAGCCCACAAAGAAGGCTGCCGTCACCCGGGCCCTGCAGGAGTTCATTGCTCGCCGCGAGCAGAGACGCGTCGCAGATCTCTTCGGCAAGCTGGAATGGGATGCGGCGTTCGACTACAAGGCCGAGCGGTCGCGCAAGCCGTGAGTCTGTTCGTCGACACGAGCGTGTGGTCCCTCGCGCTGCGCCGCGACGCCCAGCAGAGCACGCCAGAAGTATCGACCTTGCGCGACGCGCTCCTTGGTGCCGATCAGGTGTTCACCACTGGCCTTGTACTTCAAGAGCTGCTTCAAGGCTTCGCCGGGCCCAAGTCGCGAGATCAGCTCGTGGAGCGGTTCGCGGCCCTGGCTTTCCTGGTACCGGACCGCGAAGACCACATTGAAGCCGCCGAGGTCCGAAACTCTTGTCGCCGTCGTGGAGTCCAGGTCGGAACCATCGATGCGCTGCTTATCCAGCTCAGTCGCCGACATGACCTGGTTCTGCTGTCCACGGACAGGGACTTTCAATCCGCGGCGAAGCATGTCGAGTTCAGGCTATGGACCGGGCGGTGATGGTCAAGCTGTTCGGGGTGACAAGGTCCCGCTTGTGCGCTGTTAGCGTTCTTGCTAACATCGGCACGTGCTGTACCAGATCGAATACTTCCACCCCAAGGTCAGCGCCGCCATTGAGGCATGGCCAGTGGATGTACTTGCCGACTACGCACACCTGATCGAACTGTTGGCAGAGTACGGGCCGAACCTCCGCCTGCCCCATTCACGAGCCATGGGTGATGGGCTCTTCGAACTTCGACCTCGTGGCAGGTCCGGCATCGGCCGTGCTTTCTACTGCTTCCTGGTCGGCCGTCGTGTCGTGGTGATTCATGCGTTCATCAAGAAGACGCAACAAACCCCGGACAAGGAACTGAAAGTCGCTCGATCGCGCATGAAGGAGATTGTTCATGGATGAACTCAAGCCCAGCCCGGTCGCTCATGACCATCGGGCCTTTCTGGCTCGAGCACGTGCACGGAAGGGATTCACCGAAGCCTATGAGGCGCTCGCCCCTGAGTACGAGGTCATTGCACAGTTGCTGAAGGCACGAACCAAAGCCGGCCTCACGCAGGATGCCGTTGCAGAGCTCATGGGCACGACAAAGAGCGCCGTATCCAGATTGGAGGGCTCAGGTAAACATGCACCGTCGCTTGCAACGCTGCGCAAGTACGCTCGTGCGGTTGGCTGCGAGCTCCAAGTCAGGCTTGTGCCGCAGAAGTGACGCCGAACCACTCGCTCGGGCGCAGCGCCGACGGCAAGATTGCAAAGGCCCGGAGCGTGGATCAACCACGTCCTGGGTGCGTATTTCGGCGAACGTGACCGGTGATTTCGGGAACGTGACCGATCTGGCTGCCCATGCAGCAACATCAGGCCCGTCGGCGAACAAGGGAAGGCACCAGACGATGCGCATCAACACCATCACCACCGACTACGACGAGCAGGAAGACCGCATCCGGCTGGCCGTGGCCTACGCCGACGGCAAGGCCCGGGTGCTCTGGCTGACGCGGCGGCTGGCCGAGCGGCTCGTTCCCGCGCTCATCCAGGGCTTGCGTGCCCCGCATCTGGACGACGAGGCGCAAGCCACCGAAGTGCAGGCGGCACAGGTCTACGCCCAACTCGAAGCGCGCATATCGCGCAAGCCTGCCACACCCGTGGTAGTGGACGACACCGCTGCACCCGCCTTGGTGCAGAAGATCCAGGTCAAGACCGCCCAGAACGGTGCGCGGGTGCTGGTCTTGACCTGCCCCGACGCCGAGCCGGCCGAACTGGTGCTCAGGCCCGGCGAGCTGAGACAATGGCTGGAGATGCTGAACCTGGCCTTCCGCAAGGGCCACTGGCGGGAAGACATCTGGCCCGCCTGGATCCAGCAACGCAAACCCAGCAAAACCTGAAGAGACCAAGACGCCATGAGCGACAACACCACGACCAACACCAACACCAGCAGCAACGCCATCACCATCGACGGCAAGGCCTATGAGCTGGACAAGCTCAGCGAGGCGGCACTCCAGCAACTCAAGAACATACGCATGGCCGACCAGGAACTGGCACGGCTGCAGATGCAGCAGGCCCTGGTGCAGACCGCCCGCAGCGCCTACGGCCACGTGCTTCAGGCCGAGTTGGCCAAAGTGCAGTCGTAGCACGCCAGTACGCCGTGCCAGGCACGGGGCGCGGTGTGGCGGCGTGACGACGCAACACCACATGCACACGCCGTCGGTCTTTCACTCATATAGGAAGGCGCTAGAATGATCCTATATGAAGCCCCGGCCAAAGCAACTCGCCAAGCACGGATCTGACACGCCGACGCAGCCCGGCGCCATGACGCAAGCGCTGGTGGCCGACGCCGGTGCCAAGCTGAGTTTGTGCGTGCGCCTGCCGGGCAGCGCCGAACAGCAGCGGCGCCTGCTGGACCTGCGCAAGCTGTTCACCGAGGCCTGCAACGCGCTGGCACCGATGGTCCAGCAGACGCGCTGCTGGAACCGGGTGGCCCTGCATCACATGGCCTACAAGCCCTTGCGCGAACGCTTTCCGCAGCTCGGCTCACAGATGGCGTGCAACGTCATCTATTCGGTGTCGCGCGCGGCGCGGCATGTCTACCAGCATCACACCAGCCCCTACAACGTGGCACGCAACGACACCAAACCCCTGCCCATGCTGCGCTTCGACGGGCCGGTGCCGGTGTACTTCGACCGCCATACCCTGAGTCTGAAAGACGGCGCGGTCTCGCTGTTCACGCTCGACGGGCGCATGCGGTTCCAGGTCGACCTCTCGCCGGACATCGAGCGCCGGTTTCGTGAAGACAAGTTGCGCGAGATCGTGCTCGCCCAGGGGCCAAACGGAGAGTGGGCGCTGACTTTCGACTTCGCGCCTGAAAACGAACCCGACTCCCCCAGCACCGACCCGGACTGGCCCCAGTACCTGGTGGTGTCATCCGCCGCTGCCACATGAATC
>JACZKT010000427.1 GCA_014859905.1 Rubrivivax sp. | reverse complement strand
CACCAGCGCGGTCTGCGCCTGCACGCCGCCGGCCGTGGCCAGCAGGCCGCCGAACAGCGCCAGGCGCGCGGCGCGGGTCATCGGGGTGATGCAAGAGCGGGTCATCTGACTCTCCGAAGCGGTGATGATGGAAGGGCGGTGAAGACAGGGCGGCGTGTCAATCGCCGGCCGCCATCAGTTGCTCGATCGGAACAAAGGGCTCGTCGATGCCGAAGGCCTGCGGGCCCCAGACCCGCAGCGCGGCTTCGCTGCGCATGATCGGCGGCACGCTGGCAGCGAGCACGCGCACGCGCTGGCCATAGCGCAGCGACTCGGCGGTGATAGCCTGGGCCGTGTCCTCGTCGAGCACCGCCACCAGGTCGGGCACGATCGCCACCGTGCGGCCGTTGCGGGACGCGATCAGGTACTCGTTCTGAATGCTGATCTCCATCACCCCGTCCGGCCCTTCGATGCGCGCCTGGCCGAGGTTGTGGCGGCCGGTGACCCTGCGTTCGACGTCAGCCACCTTGCCTTCGAAGATCAGATGCGCGTGGCAGTAGTACTCGGTCGCGTGCATGGCCGCGAGAAGAGCGTCGAACGGGTCCTGGCGCAGGCGGCGCGACTCGCGCAGCGCGCGGCCGATGTCTTGACAGATCGAGACGGTGCCCGAGACTGCGGCGCACTTCACTTCCGCGCCGCGCAGTGCAAAGCCGGCCGAACTCATGATTCCGCCCATCGCGACCGCGAGGTGTTTGACGAAGTGCTCGGCCTGCTGGTCGCTCGTGGTCTGCATCAGCATCAGGTCGCCGCGCTCATTGGCGAGCACCATCGGCGTGACCGGGATGCCGTGGATGTGGAAGCTGGTCATTTCCAGCTTCGGGAACGCACGGCCCATGCCGTCCGCATCGATCACCGGCAGTCCGACCTTCGCCGCCACCTGCAGCGGGTGCAGCGAGTTCATGCCGCCGATCTCGGCCGCCATCAGGTAGTCGGCGCGGCGACCGAGGTGCTTCTCCAGGAAGCGCAGGGCGAGTTCGCTTTCGCTGCCGTTCGGGATCTTCTCCACCAGCACCGGCGGCGCGCCGATGCCGGCGATCACGATCACGAGCGCGTCGTCAGGCACGTCGGCGCTCGCGACCAGGCGCACGGGTGCCCCGCCGCGCAGCGACTGGCAGGTCATCAAGGCGCCGATGTACGGATCGCCGCCGCCGCCGCAGCCCAGTACAGCCGCCCCTGCGGCGATGTCGTCGATGTCCTCGATGTCGAGGATGCGGCTCATGCGCGCCCCTCCAAGGCAAGGTCGCCCACCGCCTTAACGCGTACGCGCGTGCCGCCGCCCGGCATGTAGGCCATGGGCACCTCCTCGATGCTGTAGATCGACGCCGTGCCGGGCGCGGCCCCGGCCCGCTCGGCACGCTGCAGCGCGGTCTGGCGCGCCTGTTCGAGCGCCGCGCTGCGGCCGCTCTCGGTATAGGTCAGGATGGAATCGAACTCACCGCTGACCTGGGCGATCGAGGCGCCGATCGCGTTCGCGCAACCCGCCAGCTCGGGCCGCACCACGCGCGAGGCGCCGGCCAATTCGTCGCCGACCAGGATCGCGCCGCCGCCGACCAACACGACCGGCACCGGCTCGGCGCTGGTCTTGACGCGATCGATCGCGGCCTCGAGCAGGCGCCGCATCTCGTCGAGCGCGCGCTGCACCAGGGCGGCCGACAGGTGCGCGACGCGCGATCGCTCGCCGATGTCGGCGAGGCCGGCGGCCACCGCCACGTCAGTCGTCGTCAGCGTGTCGCCGCCGAAGGCCAACGCTTCTTTGGTGAGCTCGTAGCCCACCGAATCGGGACCGATCCGGATCCGCCCATCGGCCTGCTCGCGCACTAGGCTGCCACCGCCCAGGCCGATGGCGAGCAGGTCCGGCATGCGGAAGTTCGTGCGCACGCCGGCCAGCCGCACCGCCATGCCGGCCTGGCGCGGAAAGCCGCCGGCGAGCACGCCGGCGTCCGAGGTCGTGCCACCGATGTCAACCACCAGTGCGTCCTGCAGGCCGGACAGAAAGGCCGCGCCGCGCATGCTGTTGGTGGGTCCGGACGCGAAGGTCAGCACCGGGTACTGGCCGATCTCTCCGGGCGTCATCAAGGTGCCGTCGTTCTGGCTGATGAACATCGGCACCGCCAGGCCGAGCGTGCGCATCGCGCCTTCGAGCGCCACCGTCACACGCACGGCCTCGGGCATCAGCGCGGCGTTCAGGATCGCCGCGTTCTCGCGCTCGAGCAGACCGATGCCGCCCAGCCGGTGCGACAGGGTGATCTGCACGTCGGGATGTTCGTGGCGCAGGATCTCGGAGGCCCGCAGTTCCGCTTCCGGGTTCACCGGCGCGAACACGCCGGCCAGCGCGACCTGCGTCAGGCCACGGCGACGCAGGTCGTGCGCGACCTTTACGATCTCGGCCTCGTCCAGCGGCATCAGCACGCGGCCGTCGTACTCGTGCCCGCCGGCCACCAAGTAGGTGTGATCGCCGACCGCGGCCTTCAGGTCTTCGGGCCAGTCCGCGTGCGGCAGCACGCTGGTGGTCGCCGGCAGCGCCAGCCGCACGATCGCCACCGGCGCGAGCCGCCGCCGCTCGATGAGTGCATTCGTGAAGTGCGTCGTGCCGATCATCACCGCCTGAAGTGACTGTGGCGCCAGCTGAGCCACGGCAAGCGCGGCCGAGACGGCTCTCACGATGCCGGTCGTCACGTCCGGCGTCGTCGGCGACTTGTGCGCACCCAGCACGCGGGCGCCGTCGACGACGACGGCATCCGTGTTGGTCCCCCCGACATCCACGCCCACCCTGAGCACCACGTCCGCCACCGTCGCCTTGTGAAGTCCCGGTCGACTCTAGGGGCGCATCGCCCGGTGGCTCAAGCTGTCCGGCGGACAGTGGCCACGCCGGTTCGGACAGGGGTGGGCAGCCCTCAGCGGTCAGGCGAACAGGCGCAGCGCCTCGTCGCGGTTGTGGGCGCCGAGCTTGGCGTAGAGGTTACGCAGGTGGAACTTCACCGTGCCCTCCGACAGCGAGAGTTCGCGCGCGATCAGCTTGTTGCTCAGGCCGCGCGCCAGCAGCGCGGCGATCTCCACCTCGCGTGGGCTGAGCCCCTGCGGTCCGCGCCGCGGCGCCCGGCTGGTCAGGCGGCGCAGGCAGTCCTGCAC
>JACZKT010000426.1 GCA_014859905.1 Rubrivivax sp. | reverse complement strand
GGGCGCCCATGCAGCACATCGTCGACAGGCGGCTGGCGGGCAAGAACAAGTCCATCGGCAACCGCGAGCGCTTCCTGCGCCGCCACAAGGAGCAGATCCGCGAGGCGGTCAAGCGCGCCATCGACGGCCGCGGCATCCGCGACATCGAGCGCGGCGAAGACATCCACATCCCCAGGCGCGACATCTCCGAGCCGGTGTTCGGCCACGGCCAGGGCGGTGTGCGCGAGATCGTGCACCCGGGCAACAAGGAATACGTCAGCGGTGACCGCATCGCGCGGCCCAAGGGCGGCGGCGGTCAGGGCGGCAGCAAGGGCCAGGCCAGCGACCAGGGCGAAGGCGAGGACGACTTCGTCTTCGCGCTCTCCAAGGAAGAGTTCATGCAGGTCTTCTTCGAGGACCTGGCGCTGCCGCACCTGATACGCACGCAACTGGCCGAAGTACCGGAATGGAAGAGCCAGCGCGCCGGCTTCAGCAGCGACGGCACGCCCAACAACCTGCACGTGGTGAGGTCGATGCGCGGCGCCTTGAGCCGGCGCATCGCGCTGGGCGCCGCGTCGCGGCGCGAGCTGGTCGAACTCGAAGATCGCCTGGCTGAGTGCCGCCGGATGCTGCAGCCCGGCGACGCGGTGATGGAAGCCGAGATCAAGGCTCTGGTGGCGTGCATCGAGGCGCTGCGCCACCGCGTCGGCCGCATCCCCTACCTCGACCCCATCGACCTGCGCTACCGCAGCCGCATCCGCGTGCCGGTGCCCACCAGCAAGGCGGTCATGTTCTGCCTGATGGACGTGTCGGGGTCGATGGACGAGGGCCGCAAGGAACTGAGCAAGCGCTTCTTCATCCTGCTGTACCTGTTCCTGACGCGGCACTACGAGAAGATCGAACTCGTCTTCATCCGCCACCACACGCAAGCCGCGGAAGTCGACGAAGAGAATTTCTTCCACGCCCGCGAAACCGGCGGCACCGTGGTCAGCAGCGCGCTGGTGCTGATGGAGGAGATCATCAAGGCGCGCTATGCGCCGGGTGAGTGGAACATCTACGGTGCCCAGGCCAGCGACGGCGACAACTGGCACCACGACAGCGGCCGCTGCCGCGAGTTGCTGAACGACAAGCTGCTGCCGCTCGTGCGCTATTTCGCCTACGTGCAGGTGGCCGAAGAAGAGCAGAACCTGTGGGACGAATACACCCAGTTGCTGGACGCCAACCGCCACTTCGCGATGCGCAAGGCCACCGAGCCGTCGATGATCTACCCGGTGTTCCGCGACCTGTTCAAGAAGGAAGGCGCGAAAGCCGCATGAAGCACAAGCCCCTCGCGCTGGAGCAACCCCTGCCGCTGGCAAGCCGCCCGGGCGAACCGCTGCCGGCGCCCAGCGACTGGTCGTTCGAGCTCATCGAGCAGTACCACCGCGTGATCCGCGCCACCGCCGGGCGTTTCGGCCTGGACACCTACCCCAACCAGCTCGAGATCATCACCGCCGAGCAGATGATGGACGCCTACGCCAGCGTGGGCATGCCGGTGAACTACCGCCACTGGAGCTACGGCAAGGAGTTCATCGCCACCGAGAAGAACTACAAGCGCGGCCACATGGGCCTGGCCTACGAGATCGTCATCAATGCCAACCCCTGCATCAGCTATCTGATGGAGGAGAACACGATGGCGATGCAGGCGCTGGTGATCGCGCACGCCGCTTACGGCCACAACAGCTTCTTCAAGGGCAACTACCTGTTCCGCATGTGGACCGACGCGGCGTCGATCATCGACTACCTCGTCTACGCCAGGAACTACGTCACCGCCTGCGAGGAAAAGCACGGGCTGGACGCGGTGGAGTCCTTCCTGGACAGCTGCCACGCGCTGGCCAACCACGGCGTCGACCGCTACCGCCGCCCGGCGCGCAAGAGCCTGGCGCAGGAGCTCAGCGAGCGGCTGGACCGCGAGGAGTACGCGCAGCGCCAGGTCAACGAGCTCTGGCGCACGCTGCCGCGCCAGGCCGCCAAGGAAGCCGGTGCCGCCGAGAGCCGGCGCTTCCCCGAAGAGCCGCAGGAGAACCTGCTCTATTTCATCGAGAAGAACGCGCCGCTGCTCGAACCCTGGCAGCGCGAGGTCGTGCGCATCGTGCGCAAGGTGGCGCAGTATTTCTACCCGCAGCGGCAGACGCAGGTGATGAATGAAGGCTGGGCAACTTTTTGGCACCACAAGCTGCTCAACACCATGTACGACGACGGTTTCCTGACCGACGGCGTGATGATCGAGTGGCTGAAGTCGCACACCAACGTCATCTACCAGCCGCCGGTGGGGCACCCGGGCTACAGCGGCATCAATCCGTACGCGCTGGGCTTTGCGATGTACACCGACATCAAGCGCATCTGCGAGCAGCCCACGCCCGAGGACCGCGACTGGTTCCCCGACCTCGCCGGCACGCCCTGGCTGCCGGCGCTGGGCCAGGCGATGCGCAACTTCAAGGACGAGAGCTTCATCGGCCAGTACCTGTCGCCCAAGCTGATGCGCGATCTGCGCCTGTTCGCGATCACCGACGACGAGGGTCGGGCCGAACTGGAAGTCAGTGCCATCCACGATGAACGCGGCTACCGGCGCGTGCGCGAATCGCTCAGCCGTCAGTACGACCTGGGTTCGCGCGAGCCCAACATCCAGGTCTGGAACGTCAACCTGCGCGGCGACCGCTCGCTGACACTGCGCCACTTCCAGCACAACGACCGCCCGCTGCACGACAGCGCCACCGAAGTGCTCAAGCACGTGGCGCGGCTGTGGGGCTTCGGCGTGCAGCTGGAAAGCGTCGACGCCAAGGGCGACGTGACCAAGCGCTGGCAGTTGCCGGCGCCGGCGCCGGCTTGAGGCAAGGCGGGCGTGGCGCTCACCGCCTCAACTGTGCTTCAATGAGTCGCATCCCGCCCGCCTCGGTTGCCGCCGGCACCGAGGTTCGGGCGTGACGCATCGGAGACACACCCGTGAACCCCATCAAGCTCGTCGGCATCGTTCTCATCGTCGCAGGCGCTCTCGGGCTGGCCTACGGCGGCTTCAGTTACACCAAGAACACCAGCGCGGTCAAACTCGGCCCGATCGAACTCTCGGTCAAGGAAAGGGAAACGGTCAATGTGCCGTTGTGGGCCGGCATCGGCGCCATCGTGGTCGGTGGCGTCTTGCTCCTTGCCGGCGGCAAGAAGGGCTGAAAAAAACCGGCTTCAGGGGCTGAACGCCCCCTGCAGCCATTCGACGTGGTCGCCGTCGATGGCGACGACGTCGAAGCGGCAAGGCGGCAAGGCATCGAAGCGCATCAGGTAGTGGCGGGCAGCAAAGACCAGCGCCCGCTGCTTGGCAGCACCCACGCTGGCCGCGGCCCCGCCCTGAGCCGCGCTGCGCCGCGCGCGGACTTCGGCAAAGACCAGCGTGCCGTCGCGGTCGCGCAGGATGAGGTCGATCTCGCCGCCGCGTGCGCGGGGGCCGCGCGCGACCCGATAATTGCGCTGCACCAGCACCAGCCCGCGCGCCTGCAGCCAGGCCAGGGCCAGCGACTCGGCATCGTCGCCGACCGCCTTGGTGCTGCCACCGGCCCCCGCCTTGAACATCGACCCCTCCCTGCTCCTGCAGGCGGCCGCCGCGGCCGCCGGGCACCAGCAATACCCGCCCGGCACACTGTACGTGGTGGCCACGCCCATCGGCAACCTGGCTGACCTGACGCTGCGCGCCGTGCACGTGCTCGGGCGCGTGGACGCCGTGGCCTGCGAGGACACGCGGATGGCCGCGCAACTGCTGCGCCACCTCGGCTTGCAGCGGCCGCTGCTGGCGCTGCACGAGCACAACGAACACGAGGCGGCGGCGGCCGTGCTGGCGCGACTGGCGCAGGGCGACTCGGTGGCCTATGTCAGCGACGCCGGCACGCCCGCCATCAGCGACCCCGGCGCCGTGCTGGTGGCACGGGCCGCTGCCGCCGGGTACAAGGTGGTGCCGATCCCCGGACCCAGCAGCGCGCTGGCGGCGCTGTGCGTGGCC
>JACZKT010000425.1 GCA_014859905.1 Rubrivivax sp. | reverse complement strand
ACCAGCGGCCGGCCCGCCAGCAGCAGCGTGATCACCGGCACGCCGCGCCCGGCCACGCGCTGCAGCACCGCCAGGTCCTCCGGATGGCGGCTCGTGTGGTGCAGCGTGCCCGGCGGCGGGATGTCGCCCGCGCCCTCGGCATAGGGCGTCTCGCCCAGCACCGCGATCACCGCGTCGAATCCCGCCAGGTCGACGCCCTCGGCGGTCGCGCTGAACACCACGCGGTCGTCGCCCAGCGCCTGGCGTAGCCCTGCCAGCACGCTGTGGCCTGCCGGGAAGTCGCTGTTGGCGTTGCCGGTGCCCTGCCAGGTCAGCGTCCAGCCGCCGGTCTGGTTCTGCAGGCTGTCGGCGCTCTTGCCCACCACCAGCAGCCGGTTGCTGCGCGCCAGCGGCAGCACGCCGGCGTTGTTCTTCAGCAGCACCAGCGACTGGCGCACCGCGCGGCGCGCCAGCGTGCGTGCGGCCAGCGCGTCGGGCCGGCCGGCCCAGCGGCCCTGGCTGGACGCCTGCTCGAACAGGCCGGCACGCAGCTTGACGCGCAGGATGCGGCTGACCGCGTCGTCGATGCGCGCCAGCGGCACATCGCCGGCCTCGACCAGCGCGATGGTGTCGGCGATGAACTCGCGCCACTGCTCGGGCACCATCACCATGTCGATGCCGGCGTTCAGCGCCGCGGCACAGCGGCTGTTGCTGCAGCCGGCGACCTGGCCGACGCCGTTCCAGTCGGACACCACCAGGCCGTCGAAGCCCCAGCGCTCTTTCAGCACCTCGGTCAGCAGGTGCCGGCTGCCGTGCAGCTTGCCGTGGTCGTGCACGACCTTGCCGTCGGTGTCGGTTTCCTGCCAGCTGTTGAACGAGGCCATCACCGTCTGCACGCCGGCGGCCAGCGCGCTGGCGTAGCCGGCACCGTGGCTGCGGAACATCTCTTCGCCCGTGGCGCGGTTGATGCCCTGGTCGCGGCCGCCCTCGGTGCCGCCGTCGCCGATGTAGTGCTTGGCACAGGCCAACACGCTGTCGTCGGCGCCCAGCGTGCCCTGCAGGCCTTCCACCGCCGCGCGGCCCAGTCGGGCCACCAGGCCCGGGGCCTCGGAGTAGCTCTCGTAGGTGCGGCCCCAGCGCGCGTCGCGCACCACCGCCAGCGTCGGCGCGAAGGTCCAGCCGATGCCGCTGGCGCGCACCGCCCGGGCGGTGGCGGCGCCGATCTCGCGCACCAAGGCCTCGTCGCCGGTGGCGCCCAGACCGATGTTGTGCGGGAAGACCGTCGCGCCGAACAGGTTGCTGTGGCCGTGCACGGCGTCGGTGCCCCAGAGCAGCGGCACCGACGTGGCCAGGTCGGTGGCCAGGGCGGCGGCCTCGTAGGCCCGGGCCAGCGCCAGCCAGTCGGCCAGGCTCGCGTGCTTGTCGCCACGCGGCCAGGCGCCACCGCCGTTGAGCACCGAGCCGATGCGGTAGGCACGCACCTCGTCGGGCGTGATCCAGCGGATGTCGGGCTGGGTCATCTGCCCCACCTTCTGCGCCAGTGTCATGCCGTCGAGGATGCGCGCGATGCGGGCTTCCAGGATCGCATCGCGGGGCGGAGCCGATGGCACGCCGGGGCCCTGGGTCAGGCCCGCCATGTCGGATTCAGTGAAGGGTGCGGAGATCATCGGGGCGGGGGAAAGTCGGCGCCGTCGCCGGCTTGGAGAGCAGCCGGTTCATCGCCTAGCGGCCGGCGGCGCAGTGGGAGGCCACGAAATCAGCATGCGGCGGCATCACGTCCACGCATTTCTGCACGACGCGCTCGACATCGGACACGAACTCGGCCACCACCTCTTTCGGCAGCAGGTCGGCAAACGGGTGGTATCCGCTGGCCCGCAGGCCTTGCCCGTGCATCACCTGCAACCAGCTGGGTTCGCCGAACAGCTCGTTGCCGACGCGGAAGATGCGCGCGTTGCTCCGATAAAGGTCCATCCGGTGCTGCAAGGTGTCCGGCACGGGCATCGTGCGGCAGTAGTTCCAGAACGCGGAGTCGTCGCGCTGCGTGGCCTTGTAATGCAGGACGATGAAGTCGCGGATGGCTTCGTACTCGGCCTGCGCCTGCGCGTTCGCTTCGTTGACGTCCGCAGCGCTGAACCCCTGCCGCGGGAACATGGTCATCAGGCGCAGGATGGCCGTCTGGATGAGGTGGATGTTGGTGGATTCGATGGGCTCGAAGAAGCCCGCGGCCAGCCCGATGGCGATGCAGTTGCGGTTCCAGACCTTCTTGCGCCGCCCGGGCACGTAGCGGATGTGGCGCGGTGGTGCCAGCGCTTCGCCGTCCAGCTTGTTCATCAGGATGGCGGTGGCCTCGTCCTCTTCCATGAACCCGCTGGCATAGACATGGCCGTTGCCGATGCGATGCTGCAACGGTATGCGCCACTGCCAGCCGGCCGAGTGCGCGGTGGCGCGCGTGATGGGCAGCAGCGGCTCCACTGATGTGCACGGCACGGCGATGGCCCGGTCGCAGGGCAGCCAGTGCGTCCAGTCTTCGTAGCCCGTCTTCAAGGTCTGCTCGATCAACAGCGCCCGGATGCCGGAACAGTCGACGAAGAGGTCGCCGCTGATGCGTTCGCCACTCTCGAGCACCACCGCGTCGATGAAACCGTCTGCCTCGCGTTGCTGAACGCGCACGATCTTGCCTTGCGTGCGCACGACGCCGCGTTGTTCGGCGTAGCCGCGCAGGTAGCGCGCGTACAAGCTCGCATCGAAGTGGAACGCGTACGTGATCTCCGCCAGCGGCGAGCCCGGCATGTCGCTGCGCGCGCGCATGAACCTGGCCTGCAAGGGCGCGGCGGTGTTGATCGAGTAGGCGTCGAGCGGGCTCACCCGGCCTTCACGCGCCATGCGCAGCCAATAGTGATGGAAGGGCAGGCCGGCCAGTTCCTGGCCGACCTTGCCGAAGCCGTGGATGTAGCGATCGCCCACCGTCCCCCAGTTCACGAACTCGATGCCCAGCTTGAACGTGCCCTGGGTGGCGCGCAGGAATTCGTCCTCGTCGATGCCGAGGATGTGATTGAAGGTTGCGATGTGCGGGATGGTGGCCTCGCCGACGCCGACGATGCCGATCTCGTCGGACTCGATGAGACGGATGCTGTATTGACCTTTGAGCAGTCTGGACAGCGCGGCCGCGGTCATCCAGCCGGCTGTTCCACCACCGACGATGACGATGTCTCGCACCAGGGTTTGCGTCATGATCGGGCTTTCACTTCGACGTGAAACGACGGCCAGCGGGCAGAACTTCGCGTCTCCAAGCTGCCGTTCGAGGCGCTGTGTCGGCGCTCAGAACTTGTAGCTCGCGCCCAGCAGCACCGTGCGGCCGTATTCGGCATAGACCCAGGGGATCAGGCCTGCGGAGTTGCCCGCCGAACCCACGACCTCGGGACCGCGGTTGGTGACATAGGGCGAATTCGTCAGGTTGTTCACCTGCAGCAGCACCGACAGGCCCTTGTAGGTGCCGGTTTCGAAGGCGTAACCGATCTGCAGGTCGACCTGCTTTTCGGAATCGATCCTGCTCGTCTCGTTGTTGAGCAGGACGCCGCGCGTGGTGGCCTCGAACGCGGACCGATAGCGCTGACTGATGCGCGACGAGAAGCCACTCCTTTCGTAGTACAGCGTCAGGTTGTTGACGATGCCGGACAGGCCATCGAGCTTGCGCTTCGGGTCGTTGGCCTCGTGCAATGAACTGCGGGTGATGGACTCGCTGAAGATGACGCCCAAGCCGTCCAGCGCCCTGGAGAACAAGCCACCATCCAGCGAGGCACTCAGCTCGATGCCGTACACCTTGCCGCCGTTGCCGTTGGCGGGGGCCGTGATGGTGCCGATGTTCGAGATCGGCGTGATGCCGGAGTTGTTGGGGAAGCCCGTGAAGTCGCGTTCGATGGACTGGTTGTAGATGAAGGTGTCCAGCTTCTTGTAGAACGCCGCGCCGGCCAGATAGCTGCGCTTGCCAAGGTATTTCTCGAGCGACAGGTCGATCGACTTCGCGCGCCAGGGTTCGAGGCGCGGGTTGCCGCCGTTGGACGCGCTCCACATGCGGTAATTCCTGCTCGCTGGATCGACGTTCACCTTGGGCTGGTCGGCGCCGGCGCGCAGGTCGTCCATGCGCGGGCGTGCCATGGTCTTGGCCAGGCCCAGGCGTGCGATGAGATCGCCGCTCAGGTGGAAGGCCAGGTTCAGGCTGGGCAGGAAGTCGTCGTAGCTGGTGCCGTCACTGACCGGGTAGATCGTGTCGTTCACCCAGGCATAGCCGTCCGATTTCTGCACCGTGTGGACCGCCTGCAGGCCGACATTGCCGCTGACCGGAATCGCGCCCAACTGGGTGTCGATGCCCAGCTTGGCATAGCCGGTGGTGACCTTCTCATGCATCGCATAGTGGCTGTCCTTCTCGTCCCACGGGTCCTTGGGCCCCAGGGTGTACTGGTTCATCACACTCGGCACATCGAAGGTCAGGATGCCGCTGTTGATGCCGGCGACGCTCAGGTTCGTGGGCGCGCGCAGAGCACCGGCGGGCACCGCGATCGGCGCTGCCAGCTTGAGTTGGTTCTGGTCCTTCCGGACCGTCTTGTCACGCTCGCTGTAGTTCAAGCCGGTTTCCAGGCGACTGAAGATGCCGTCGAAATCGCGCTTGCCCACGAGCCGCAAGGACTTGATCTCGTCGGTGATGTGCGGCTTGCGGATCACGCCCCAGCCGTGCGAGTCCTTCAGCAGCACCGTGGCGGGATCCGACAGGTCCTGCGACGTCGACCACCGCTGTTGGCCGCTGGACCCGAGGCCGGAGAAGTCGTAGCCGCCCAGCGCCGATGGTTCGGAGTAGGTCTCGATCCAGGTTTCGGTCCGTTTCGCGTGCGAGTAGCCCAGGTCGGCCACGCCCGTCCACTTGGCGGGAAGGCTGAATTCGTTCTTCCAGCCCAGCGCCTTGATCGCGTCGCTGCGCGTGCTGTTGTCGTTGCGGATGAGGCTGCGCGCATTGGCGATGGTGCCGCTGGTCACGACTGTGTTGCCATTGAGCTCGGACGTGCCCACGTTCGAGAACGTCGGCGGCGCACCCCACAGGAAGTCGCCCTGCAGCATGTGCCGCGAGCGGTCCTGTTCGAACCTGGAGTAGTACAGGTCGAGCACGCTGTGCAAGTCCTTGCTCGGCTTGTACTCCAGCACCGCCATCAGGCCGTCGCGCACCTGCTTGCTCGACGTGACCGCCGCGTCGAAGCCCTGCGAGATCAGGGCCTTGTTGTTGCCGCTGCCGGACGACGGCACGCCATTGACGTTCGCCCCCCACTGGCCGACATAGTCGCCGAACTTCCAGGCCTGGTAGTACTTCTCCTGTCCCGGCGTGTCCAGATGCGCGTAACCGAGCGCAATGCCCAGCGTGTTGTCGGCGAACTGGTTGACGTAGGACAGACTGAAACGATTGCCGGTGGCACCGTTGCCGTCGGTCAGCTTGCCGTTGGAGTTGCGCTCGCCACGCAGGTTGATCACCACCTGCTGGCCGCGCAGGCTCAGCGGCAGCAGCGTGCGTACATCGATCGTGCCCGACAGGCCTTGACCGATCAGTGCGCCATCGGGCGTCTTGTAGACGATGGCCGCATTCATCAGCTCGGACGGGAACTGGTCGTACTCGGCCGCACGACTGTCGCTGGAACTGACGACCTCGCGCCCGTTCAGCAGCGCGCCTGCATAGTTGGGCGACAAGCCACGGATCGAGATCACCTGCGCGCGCCCGTCCACGCGCTGCGCGGTCAGGCCCGGCAGGCGGGCCAGCGATTCGGCAATGCTGGTGTCGGGCAATTTGCCGATGTCCTCGGCCGAGATCGCCTCGACGATGCCGTCGGCGTCGCGCTTGGTCGCGATGGAGCTTTCGATGCCGCGCCGGATGCCGGTGATGACCACCGTCTGCTCGGGCGCGGCAACGCCGGGCGCGGACTGCTG
>JACZKT010000424.1 GCA_014859905.1 Rubrivivax sp. | reverse complement strand
GTACGTGATGACCCTCGAGGCCTCTGGGGCGCAGGACATGATCACCGGCGACCCGCCCTCTAGCAACGTGCCGGAGCCGGGGACACTGGCCTTGCTGGACGTTGCCGCGGCCGCACTCGTGAGCACACGTCGGCGACTTGGCGCGGGCCCCGCCACCTAGGGCATAGGCCAGACGACCGTTTCCAGCGATCTTCGCCGGGCTCGATACCGGTTCGCTGCACGGCCCGCACCGCTGCCGATGCTGTTGATGGCAGCGCCGGCGATGGCGCCTATCAGTGCGCCGGCGCCGCTGGGACGCTGCCGATACACCACGGAGAGGTCATGGCTGCGGCGGCGGCTGCCTCAGGTCGGCATCGACGTTCATCAGCACGCTCGCCAGCGCCAATGCGCGCCACAGGATGGGTGGCATCTGCATGATCAGCTCCGGTGTCCTGGCCTTGGCAATGTACGCGCCGATCTCGAAGTGCTGCTCCGGCGTCAGCAGGTTCAGGCTGAGCATTTCGTCGAGCGTGTGCATGGTGTCCCTTGCGTCAGCCCACGGCGTGCACTCGAACTAACCGCCGCGGCAGCCTCACTTCCGGGCCGACTCCACCGCCTTGTCGTAGGCCTGGCCCAGTTCCCTGGCGGCGTTGGAGAAGCCGGTCTTGGTGGCATCCCAGATCTCGCCGCTCGCCTTCTCCAGCTTGGCCAGTTCGGCCTGGGCCGCCTTCTTCTTTTCCTGCAGCTCCGCCATGTTCTTCTCGTTGGCGGCCTTGGCCTCGGCGGTGGCGTTCCTGGTCTGCCTCTTCAACTCGTCGATCTTCTTGTCGGTGTCGGCGATGAGCTTCCTGGCCGCCTTCACGGCGTCGTTCTTCTGCTGGTGCGTGTAGGCCTTGAATTGGTCCCACCAGCTGGCACTGGCGGCGTCCGCTGCCATCGCGCCCAGGCTCGCCATGCTGACCAAGGCCATCGCAACAGTGCGTTTGAAACCCATCATGCCCATCTCCCTTGATCGACGGGCGGCCCGGCTGCAGGACCGCCGTCCTTCATTCCGGCCCGTTGACGGAGGGCCGGACACCGCAATCCATGACCACGCTGGCGCCGCCGCTCAGCCCCCTGGCACCGGGTCCTGGTGCCGGCTGTCCGAATCGAACGGACGACCTGCCGCTTACAAGCGCGTGCCGCGTGGTATCCGAAGAAGTCCGCTGCCGATCAAATTTCACCGACTTTTCTTGCACATCAATGCGTTGCCCATCTTGACCGTCCGCTAGGTCTTCGGGAACCAAAGTTCCACACGGCCGGGCGCTGCGGCAGACTTCGCCAGTTCGGCGGGCGGCGCACGGTACACCTTCCCGATGAAGGGCGGCGAGCGACCATCAAGGAACGTCTCGATTCGCGGCAGGGTCCGCACGAAGTTATACGCAAGCTCTGCCGTCGTCACTTGCCCCACCAAGATGAGCAGCGGCACCTTGAAGCGCTTCACTGCCTCCAATTCGTTCGGGACATACCGAATGCGGCTGTTGTGGGAGATCGCAATCCGCCCGTGCGTGCCGCAGTGCTCCAGCCACTGTTCGTCGCTGCCCTCGGGCTGAAACAGGTCGCCGTGTCGTTCAACGACTATCCCGGCATCAGCGAGGACGCGCGGAAAGTGCTTTCCGAGGTCGCGGTCGGTGAAGTAGACCCGACTCACGCCGCCCGGGAGTAAAGCACCGCTTGCTCAATCTCGTCGCGCGACAGATCGTAGTCGTCGGCGAGCGCCTCGACGGTCTCACCGGCGTCAATGCGATCCGCGATGGCGGCGGTGGAAATTCCGGCACGGCGCACGATGGGCCGTCCGAAGGCTACATGAGGGTCGATGGCGATAGACCGCTCGGCCGCTCGCTGCGTCGAGTCGATGTAGGGGTACAGCCTCACTGGGAATTGCCACTCGTCCCACTCGACCCGCTGGAGGTGGTCCTCGAACATCTTGCGCATAGCCAACTGGCCGGAGGCGCTCAGGTTGATGAGTTCCACGTAGCGGTCGAGGAACACCTGGCCAGCGTGAGTTCGAAGCTCGGGGCTCAGCAGGAGGCGGTGCAACTGCAGCTTCTTCTCAGCGTAAGCGATCGCCTTGCGCAGCTCTGCCAGGGCCACGCCGTGCTCAGTCCGCAACGCCCGCAGGACATGAGCCTCGATCAGGTTGTAGAAGGACACCTGAAGGGGCTGGGTGCTGGCCGGCTTGATCAAGGGATGGAACGTGGCCTGAGCGTCGCCCTTGGGGTAGGCGCGTCCGACCAGCCAGGTCCTCAAGGTCGCGGCGGGCAAGCGCAAGTACCGTGCGGCCTCTGCAGGTCCGTACGCTGGTTGATTGCGGATGTCTGACGCGTCTGCCTTCATCGGGATGGGCTGCCCTGGAGGTGTTGCTGCCTTGGCAGCCCGACCATTATCCGGCCTCGCTGGTACGGCGGGTTGACGACTGACGGCCGGCGAGATGGGCCTGGAGTCGACTGGGCAGACCGCATACTGCGTTCTGCTTGTCGACCATCCTCGACAACACGGAAGCCATGGGTCGCGTGCGCTGCCTGGAGCGGTAGGCCGTTCGGAGGGCGCCGGATCGAACCGGTCAGTCAGCGCAGGCTGTGCACCGGTGTTCGCTTCAAGTGGTATCCGAAGTGGTGTCCAAATCCAGAAGGCTGATGCCAAAGTCAGCGGTCGCTCTCACGCTAGAGCGCTTCTTTGCTGGTGCCGGCTGTCCGAATCGAACGGACGACCTTCCGCTTACAAGGCGGGTGCTCTACCAACTGAGCTAAGCCGGCGGGGTCGAGAGAATTGTAGGGGCCGCTACTTCACGCGCTTGAGCGCCGGCCGGCCGCCACCGGGGGCACCGGGGTCGGGCGGCTCGTCGCCGTCGGGTGCGTTGGCAGACGGCTCGCTGTCGTGCCCGGGCTCCGAGGATGCCAGCCGCAGGCCGCGGGCCGTGGGCGTTGGGCGCTCGGCGTCGCCGTCGCTGCGCGCGCCGCCTTCCACGGGCATCGGGAATGCCATGCCCTGGCCGTTCTCGCGCGCGTAGATCGCCACCACGTGGTCGACGGGCACGACGATCTCGCGCGCCACGCCGCCGAAGCGGGCCCTGAACTCGACGAACTCGTTGCCCAGCTGCAGCGCCGAGGTGGCTTCGAAGCCGACGTTGAGCACGATCTCGTTGTTCTTCACGTACTCCATGGGCACCTGCACCGTGCCGTCCACGTGCACCGCGATGTAGGGTGTGAACCCGTTGTCGGTGCACCAGTCGTGCAACGCCCGCAGCAGGTACGGTCGCGTCGACGTACCCTGGCTGTCAGAAGTGCCGGTCATGGCGCGCGCGACCCCCTACTTGCGCATCACTTTTTCGGACGGCGTCAGCGCCTCGATGTAGGCCGGGCGCGAGAAGATGCGCTCGGCGTACTTCAACAGCGGCACGGCGTTCTTGCTCAGGTCGATGCCGTAGTAGTCCAGCCGCCACAGCAGCGGCGCGATGGCCACGTCGAGCATGCTGAAGTCGTCGCCCAGCATGTACTTGTTCTTCAGGAAGATCGGCGCCAGCTGCGTCAGCCGGTCGCGGATCTGGTCGCGGGCCTTCTCCAGCTGCTTCTCCGTGGCCTTGACGCTGCGGCCTTCGAGCAGGTTGACGTTGCTGAACAGTTCCTTCTCGAAGTTGAAGAGGAACAGCCTCACACGCGCGCGCGCCACCGGGTCGCCGGGCATCAGTTGCGGATGCGGGAAGCGCTCGTCGATGTACTCGTTGATGATGTGGCTTTCGTACAGGATGAGGTCGCGCTCCACCAGGATGGGCACCTCGTTGTACGGGTTCATCAGCGCGATGTCTTCGGGCTTGGCGAAGATGTCGACGTCACGGATCTCGAAGTCCATGCCCTTCTCGAACAGCACGAAGCGGCAGCGGTGCGAATAGGGGCAGGTGGTTCCGGAGTAAAGCACCATCATGGCGGCAGCCCTTGGTTCAGATGGGGCCTGGAGACGGCCCCGGAAAAACAACAAACGCAGCGGGCACACCGGGCCCCGCTGCGCTCACGTGCCCGACCACAGGGCCGGGCCGCACCGGACACTACTTGACGTCCTTCCAGAAGGCCGCGTTCAGGCGCCAGGCGATCACGGTGAACACAGCCAGGAACAGCAGCACCCACACGCCCAGGCGCACACGCTCGGACTGGTTGGGTTCGCTGATCCACTTCAGGAAGGCCACCAGGTCGGCCACGGCCAGGTTGTACTCCTCCTGGTTCAGGGTGCCGGGGGTGATCTGTTCGAAGCCCTTGAAGACATGCACCGTCTTGGTGGCGTCGTGCGGGTCCTTTTCGTCGGCGTAGATGGCCCTTTGCTGGCCCTGCAGTTCCCACAGCACGTGCGGCATGCCGATGCCGGGGAAGGCGAGGTTGTTCCAGCCCGTGATCTTGGTGTCGTCGCGGTAGTAGGTGCGCAGGTAGGTGTAGATGTAGTCGGCGCCGCTGCCCTGCCCCGGCGCCGAACGCGAGCGCGCCACCAGGGTCAGGTCGGGCGGCAGGGCACCGAACCAGTCCTTGGCGTCCTTGGCATCGAGCGCGACCTTCATCGTCTCGCCGACCTTGGCACCGGTGAAGACCAGGTTGTCCTTGATCTCCTGTTCGGTGAGGCCGATGTCGCGCAGGCGGTTGTAGCGCATGAACGCCGCCTGGTGGCAGTTCAGACAGTAGTTGACGAACAGCTTGGCACCGTTCTGCAGCGCGGCCAGGTCGGTGACGCGCTGGTCGGGGAACTTGTCCCAGGCGATGCCGCCGCCAGCGGCAATCGCCGGCGACAGCAGCGCCGCCAGGGCGAAGGTCAGGGTGGCGCCCAGCGCCAGGACGAGCTTGCGGATCAGGGTCTTCATGGTGTTCATTCGCCTTGGGGCACGGGCTCAGTGCGGCTTGAAGGTCACACGATCGGGCACGGCCTTGAACTCACCGATGCGGCTCCACCACGGCATGAGCAGGAAGAAGCCGAAGTAGAACATCGTGCCGATCTGCGACACCAGCGTGCCGATGGCCGAGGGCGGCTTCATGCCGAGATAGCCGAGCACGAAGAAGTTGAAGACGAAGATGCCATAGAGGATCTTGTTCCAGCTCGGCCGGTAGCGGATCGACTTGACCGGGCTGCGGTCGAGCCAGGGCAGCGGAAAGAGCACCATCACTGCCACGCCCATGACCACCACGCCCCAGAACTTGGCGTCGAAGACCTTCAGCGCAACCACGACCAACGCCGCGCCCACGAGCACGACGATCTTCCACTTGCCGGCCAGGCCGCCCTTGAGCACCGCCAGCACGGCGGCCAGCGCCACCACCACGGCGAGCACGTTGACCATCGGGTCGGTGACGGCGCGCAGCATCGAGTAGTAGGGCGTGAAGTACCACACCGGGGCGATGTGCGCCGGCGTCTGCAGCGGGTCGGCGGGGATGAAGTTGTTGTACTCGAGGAAATAGCCGCCCATCTCCGGCATGAAGAAGATGACCGCGGTGAAGATCATCAGAAACACGCTGACGCCGACGATGTCGTGCACCGTGTGGTAGGGATGGAAGGGGACGCCGTCGAGCGGGATGCCGGTCTTGGGATCCTTGCGGGCCTTGATCTCGACACCGTCGGGGTTGTTGGAGCCCACGTCGTGCAGCGCCAGCAGGTGCGCCACCACCAGCCCCAGCAACACCAGCGGCACGGCAATGACGTGGAAGCTGAAGAAGCGGTTGAGCGTGGCGTCGCCGACGACGTAGTCGCCGCGGATCAGCAAGGAAAGGTCGGGCCCGATGAAGGGAATGGCGGCGAACAGGTTGATGATGACCTGCGCGCCCCAGTAGCTCATCTGGCCCCAGGGCAGCAGGTAGCCCATGAAGGCTTCGGCCATCAGGCACAGGAAGATGGCGCAGCCGAAGATCCAGATCAGCTCGCGCGGCTTCTTGTAGCTGCCGTAGATCATGCCGCGCCACATGTGCAGGTAGACGACGATGAAGAAGGCGCTGGCGCCGGTGGAGTGCATGTAGCGCACCAGCCAGCCCCAGGGTACGTCGCGCATGATGTACTCGACCGATTCGAAGGCCTTGGCCGCATCGGGCTTGTAGTGCATCACCAGGAAGATGCCGGTGACGATCTGCATCACCAGCACCAGCAGCGCCAGCGAGCCGAAGAAGTACCAGAAATTGAAGTTCTTCGGAGCGTAGTACTCCGACATGTGGACCCGGTAGGCATCGAACGCGGTCGGAAACCGGTTCTGCAGCCACACCGTCACCTGCGTGGCCACCGGTGCTCCGGCAGGTGCTTCCTTGAATTCAGCCATCGTGTTGACCCTGATCTTCGAGTGTTATTGCAGGCGGCGACCCGCTTCAGGCCTTCTTGTCCTCACCGATCAACAGCACGGTGTCCGACAGGTACATGTGGGGCGGGACTTCCAGGTTGTCGGGCGCGGGCTTGTTCTTGTACACGCGGCCGGCGAGGTCGAAGGTCGAGCCATGGCAGGGGCACAGGAAACCGCCGGCCCAATCGTCGGGCAGCGAGGGCTGGGGGCCCGGCGTGAGCTTGTCGCTGGGCGAGCAGCCCAGGTGCGAGCAGATGCCGACGCCGACGAAGAATTCGGGCTTGATCGAGCGGTGCTCGTTCTTCGCGTAGGCGGGCGTGGGGTACTGCTTGCGGTCGGAAGCCGGGTCGGCGAGCTGTGGCTCGACCGTCTTCAACGTGGCCAGCTGCTCGGGCGTGCGGCGCACGATCCACACCGGCTTGCCGCGCCATTCGACGGTGAGCTTCTCGCCCGGCTGGATGGCGCTGATGTCGACCTGCACCGGCGCCCCGGCGGCGCGCGCGCGCTCCGATGGCGCGAAAGTGCTGACAAAGGGCACTGCGACCGCCACGCCGCCCACGGCGCCGGCGCCGCAGGTGATGGCGATCCACGTGCGTCGGCCCTGGTCGATGCCTTTGTCGAGGGCGGCCTCGCTCGTGGCCTCGCTCGTGGCGTTACTCATGGGAATCCTCTGGGTACTGGGGGTGATTCGGGACAACTTGGAATTCTAGCCGAGCCAGGCAACGCGGCCTGACGCTGCCGGGCGCCGGCTGCGGAGGGTCTGCAAGCGCACTGCGGACGTATGCCTGGGGTGCCGGGCTGGATATCATGCGGGCTGTCAACGCAGGAGCCACCGAGATGAGTTTCGCTTCGGAGTTCAAGGAGTTCGCGCTCAAGGGCAACGTGATGGATCTCGCCGTGGGCGTGATCATCGGCGGCGCCTTCGGCAAGATCGTCAGCTCGCTGGTCGACGACGTGGTGATGCCGGTGGTCAGCCGCATCTTCGGCGGCCTGGACTTTTCCTCCTACTACTTCGGGCTGGCGGGGCAGCCTTCGGGCCTGGCCCTGGCCGAGGCCAGGAAGGCAGGCGCGGTGCTCGCCTACGGCAGCTTCATCTCGGTGGCCATCAACTTCATCGTGCTGGCCTTCATCATCTTCGTCATGGTCAAGCAGGTGAACCGGCTCAAGCGCGAAGCGCCCCCCGCGCCGCCGGCGCCACCGGCACCGACGCCCGAAGACGTGCTGCTGCTGCGTGAGATCCGCGACGCGCTGAAGAAGTAGTCGCCGGCCACGCCGAGGCGACCTTCGGGGTGCCTTGCCGCATACTGGACGGCACCTCGAGCACCCATGAAGCCCAACCCCGTTCATCGCCTGCCGGCCCCCCTGGAAGCGGCTGTCCAGCGCCTCAAGCTCGCGGCGCGAGAGGCTGCAGAGCGCACGGTCGAAAGCCTGGGCCTGGCGGCGTTGGCGTCCACCACCGCCTACCACCGCGATGGCTTGCTGGGCGCCCAGTTCGAGCTCAACCGCAAGTCGGCGGTGTTCGTGCTGCGCTTCAACGAGGCCTTCGACGAACGGTTGCTGCGCGAACTGGCGGCCGCCACGGATCACCAGACATCGGCAGCGCCCGCGGAACCCACGAGCTGGGACCGCCTGAGCCTGGTCGACGACAGCGAGATGGAAGCCCAGATCTCCGCCGACCGCATGGGCATGCAGATCGCCTTCGGCTGCGAATGGGAGTTGCGTGAGTTCGACGGCTACGTCGGCGCGCTGCTCGGCGACGCCGGCGCGCAGATGGAGCGCAACCCGCTGCGGCCCGACCTCATGGCCCACGCGATGATCCAGGGCATCGCCGCGGTGTCCGAGCACACCGAGATCCGCACCGTCCTGGCGGCCGAAATCAGCCGCTCGCTGGCCGCGCTGCTGCCGGCCGCCTATGCCGCCGTGGTCGCCGACTTGCGCAACGCGGGTGTGCAGCCGCTGGGCCTGGCGGTGCGCCACCGACCCTCACCCGTTGGCGGCGGCGGCGGCGACAGCAGGCACGACACCGCTGGCCCGGAGAGCACCTCCGGCGACGGGGCCACGGGCGGGTATGGCAGAGCATCGCAG
>JACZKT010000423.1 GCA_014859905.1 Rubrivivax sp. | reverse complement strand
CTGCACGCCAGCGCACCTTCACGCCCGCCGCCGCCGCCACCGGGCGTGGTGGCGCAGCGTGGCGAGTGGTTCCTGGCCGGCACCGAAGCCCGCCCGGGCGGTGCGGCGGACAGCGGCCGTGCCCGGGGCTTCGGCATCGAGGCACCGCGCGACGGCAGCGTGGTGCTGCTCGACCCCGACATCCCGATGGCCGCGCAGCGACTGAGCTTCGTCGGTGCGCCGGGGCGGTGGAGCGTCAATGGTCGCGTCGTCGGCCGTGGTGGCGTGGTGCACTGGCTGCCGCGGCCGGGGCGTTTCGTGCTGGAGTGGCGCTCGGCCACGGCTGGCGATGCGCAGGTGAGCGAGCGTGTGTCCTTCGAGGTGCGCGCGGCGCCGCCGCCGGCCGCAGGCCCGTGAGGCAGTCGCGCTACGCCGGCGTTTCGTTGAACAGCCGCTCCACCGCGACGTCGATGACCATGCCGCACAGGCTGTAGAGCAGCGAGCCGATGAGTGCCGAGGTGAAGGTCGGCACGTGGAAGCCGTCGAGCACCGAAGCGGCCGCCCAGAACATCAGCGCGTTGATGACGAAGAGGAACAGGCCCAGCGTCAACAGCGTCACCGGCAGCGTCAGCAACACCAGCAGCGGACGCACCAGCGTGTTGAACAAACCCAGCACGAAGGCCGCGATCAGGGCGGTGCCGAAGCCGGCCACCGAGACGCCCGAATACAGGTTGGCCACCAGCAGCAAGGCCGCGGCAAGCAGCAACCAACGCACGAGGATCTTCATGTTGGAAGCATACCGTGGCGCGGACGCGTCTTTTACCTGGGAAAACCGCTTCTCAGCGCCTAAGGCAGGCAGTACGATCGCGAGTGCCCGAACTCCCGTAGAGACAAGCCCGAAAACCAAGGTTTGCGCGACGGTCGGCACTCTCTCAACCAATGACGGAGAACCTACACATGGCAACTGCGAAGAAAGCTCCAGCGAAAAAGGCCCCGGCGAAGAAGGCCGCCCCCGCCAAGAAGGCAGCACCGGCGAAGAAGGCGGCACCGGCAAAGAAGGCGGCACCGGCAAAGAAGGCCGCACCCGCCAAGAAGCGCGCCCCGAGCGCTGCCTTCATGAAGGCCATGACCCCGAGTGCCGCGTTGGCCGCCATCATCGGCGACAAGCCGCTGCCGCGCACCGAGGTCACCAAGAAGGTCTGGGAGTACATCAAGAAGAACAGCCTGCAGGACAAGGTCAAGCGCACCATGATCAACGCCGACGCCAAGCTCAAGGCCGTCGTCGGGGTGAGCCCGATCTCCATGTTCGGCATGACCAAGGAAATCAGCAAGCACCTCAAGTGAGTTGCTGAGTCCTCGATGTCTTGCGGGGCCCGGGCAACCGGGCCCCGTTTCAATTCCGGCCGGCAGAGCCTGCGGTCAGGCTTTCTGCGCCAGCCGCCGCTCGACGAAGTCGAGCCGGTCCTGGCCCCAGAAGATCTCGCCGTCGATGACATAGCTCGGCGCGCCGAAGACACCGGCCGCAATCGCCTGCTGCGTGTACTGCTCGTAACGCGCCTGCACTTGCGGCGCATGCGAGGCCTGCAGGCGTTCGGCGGGCAGGCCGCTTTCGGCCAGCAGTTCGGCCAGCGTGGCGGCGCTGGAAACGTCGCGTTCCTGCACCCACACCGCCGCCATTACGCGAGCGGTCAACTGCATTGCGGCATCGGCGCCGTCGGCCTGGTCCACCGCGATGATGAGCCGCGCGGCGTCGTCGCCCGGCACCGGGAAGTGCCTGGGCTTGAGGTTCAAGGGCAGGCCCAGCCCCTCGCTGAAACGCCGCAGTTCGACCAGCCGGTAGGCCTGCCGCTGCGGCGCCCGCTGGCCCAGCGGCAGGCCGCCCGAGACCGGGAACACCTTGCCGCCCAGGTCCACCGGCAGCACGCGAACCGTGGCGCCGGCGGCGGCCGCGATGCGGCGCAGGCGCTCGTGGCCGAGGTAGGCCCAGGGGGACAGGGGGGCGAAGTAGTAGTCGATGCTCGCGGCCATGCCGTGTCTCCTGGTGTCCTCTGGGTCGCTGCAGTCTAGTGCCGGGCGCAGGCCCTTGCTCAAATCGCCGCAGGGAACCTTGCATGCCACTGAGCTGGAACGAGATTCGGGACCGCGCCGTTGGCTTCGCCGACGAGTGGAAACAAACCGAGCGCGAAGACGCCGATGCGAAGAGCTTCCGCGACGCCTTCTTCCAGATCTTCGGCGTTCAGCGTCGCAAGGTGGCCAGCTTCGAGAAGCGGGTGAAGAAGCTCGACGGCCGCCCGCCTGTTCAAGAACCGCCTGCACCTGAGTCCGGAGGTCGAGGTCTGCTTCGCCCATCGTGGCAGCTCCGATCGGTCGGCGGCACTGCACTCGGCGCTGAAGACCGCGCGCCAACGATTCGAAGTGAAGTGGAATCGCGCCATTGCCGCAGCGATCAAGGTGCGGCAGGCATCACCGGCGAGCGAGCCGGTGCTGCAGGCGGCCGACTACCTGTTGTGGGCCTTGCAGCGACACTACGAGCGTCGAGAGTCGCGTTACGTGGAACTGATTTGGTCGAAGGTGGGAGTCGTGCACGCCGTCGACGAGACGACTTTGGCGCCGTACGGGACCTACTACACAAAGAAAAAGCCCAAAGAAAAAGCCGCTGATCGGGTGAAGCAGCGGCCTGCAGAAGTGCCGGGGATATAGGTGCCTGACGCCAAGGCCAGGATCACACACGGCCTGGAGCCGAATTTCTTCCCCGGACACGGTGGAGTTTAGCTGTCCATCCACCAGCCATCAACAGAGTTGTTCACAAGGGTGTCCATGGCCTTCAAGTGGTCGTTGGTTGCGAGCGCGCCGGGCGCGGAGTCGTCGCGCCACCTGGCCTACCTGTCGCGTATCGCCAAGTCCGCAGGCCAATCGCTCGATCCCGCCCAATGCCTGCCGCTGTGCGGGTATGAAGCGAGTGAGCCTGGAGACGGCGCGCATCGTCACGGCGATGAAGGCCAGGCCGCGCTAACCCCGATGCGGGTTTTCCCGCAACGTCTGACAATGCACGCACCATGGAAGCCCAAAGCATCCTGATCAAGCTGCACGACGAATCGCCGGGCTATGTGATCTCGCCCAGCCGTGTGCCGTTGGCGACGCTGCGCGCGTTCGTGGCGGAAGTGTCCAATCTGCTGCGCGGCGATGTCGGGGCGCCTGAACTGCAAACCGCGGATGTTGCGGTGGTCGAGGGATCCTTGGGCATCCTGACGACGCCGCTGGCCGACGCCGCACTCTGGGCCGATCTTCGGTCGTTGACCCAGTCCGATCTGCTCGACGGGCTGAACCCCAGGCGGCGCAAGGTACTCGAGGGCTGGCAGGCGCAAGCACGCGCACGGCGGCATTTGCGTTTCGAAATCAGCTCACCGGCATTGGCGCGGACCGTGATCGTGAGCGCCGAAACGGACTTCCGCGCCGACGATGCCGACCAGTGGGTGCGCGTGGAGCGCTACGTGCGCGGCGAGATCGAGGACCTGGGCGGCGCCGTGAAGGCCAATGCGCACATCAGGCTTCCCGACGGCAAGCTGCTGACGGTGGACACCGACCGAACCGTGCTGCGTGACGACAAGAGCAACCGGCTGTACAAGCCGGCGATGGTGCGCATCACCGCCGAGTACAACGTCGTGACGCGTGAGTACCGGGCTGCGCGCTTGATCGAGTTCGTCGAGCACGAAGCGCGTTTCGACGAGCGGGAGTTCGCACGCTTCACCGAACGCGGAGCCAAGGCGTGGAAAGACGTGCCCGACGCCTCGGCTTGGGTGGAAGCCCTGCGAGGGAGCCAGGGTTGAGCAGCGCCTTCCTCGTCGACACGAGCTTTCTCATCACGCTGGCCGATCCCGCCCGCGTTCACCATCGGGTCGCGAAGAGCTACTTCCGCGAGGCGCTGCAACGAGGCGTGCCTCTGTATCTCTCGGCCATCGTTGCGTCGGAGTTCCAGGTCGGGCAGGCTGTCACCGACCTGCCGCTACGCCACTTCGAGGTCTTGCCCTTCAACATCGACCATGCCATGACAGCCGGGCTGCTGCTGCGGGATCTCCGTCGCGATGCGGGCGATGACCGCGTCGCCGTCAAGGACGACGTCAAGCTCATCGCCCAGGCGGTGTGCGAGTCCTTGACCCACGTGCTGACCGAGGATGAACAGACATTGACGAAGTACGTCCGTCGACTAAACGAGGTGGGGCGCTGTTCGCTGCGCTGCATCCTGCTTGCGGATGGTTTCGAGCCTGCCTGGTTCGACAACGGGCAGACGCGCATTCCTGGAGCTTAGGGGTCCGGCGCTGCCTGTCGCGACGCGCAGGCGCGCGCCTGTATGTCGGCTACAGAACCCCGCGCAGGAACCGCCCCGTGTGGCTGCTCTCCTGCGCCGCCACATCCTCCGGCGTGCCGGCAATCAACACCCGCCCGCCGCCGGCGCCGCCTTCGGGTCCCATGTCGATGATCCAGTCGGCGGTCTTGATGACGTCGAGGTTGTGCTCGATGACGACGATGGTGTTGCCGGCGTCGCGCAGCTGGTGCAGCACCTTCAGCAGCAGGCCGATGTCGTGGAAGTGCAGCCCGGTGGTCGGCTCGTCCAGGATGTACAGCGTGCGGCCGGTGTCGCGCTTGCTCAGTTCCAGCGCCAGCTTGACGCGCTGTGCCTCGCCGCCGGAAAGCGTGGTCGCGCTCTGGCCCAGCCGCACGTAGCCCAGGCCCACGTCCAGCAGCGTCTGCAGCTTGCGCGCGATGTTGGGCACGGCGCTGAAGTAGGCGTACGCGTCCTCCACCGTGAGTTCGAGCACCTGCGTGATGTTCTTGCCCTTGTAGAGGATCTCCAGCGTCTCGCGGTTGTAGCGCGCGCCGTGGCAGACGTCGCAGGGCACGTACATGTCGGGCAGGAAGTGCATCTCGACCTTGATGACGCCGTCGCCTTCGCAGGCCTCGCAGCGGCCGCCGCCGCTGCTCGAGCTGACGTTGAAGCTGAAGCGCCCCGCGCCGTAGCCGCGTTCGCGCGCCGTCGGCACTTCGGCGAAGAGCTCGCGGATCGGCGTGAACAGGCCGGTGTAGGTGGCCGGGTTGCTGCGCGGCGTGCGGCCGATCGGGCTCTGGTCGACGTTGATGACCTTGTCCAGCGCGTCCAGGCCGTCGATGCGGTCGTGCGCCGCCGGCTCGGCGTGGCTCTGGTAGAGCTTGCGCGCCACCGCGGTGTACAGCGTGTCGTTGATGAGCGTGCTCTTGCCCGAACCGCTGACGCCGGTGACGCAGGTGAACAGGCCGACCGGGATCTCGACGTCGACGTCCTTCAGGTTGTTGCCGCGCGCGCCGACGATGCCCAACCGGAACGGTGCGGCGCCGAAGCCGGTGGCGGCGCGCCGCCGCGCCGGCACCGGGATGCGCAGCGTGTGCGCCAGGTAGCGCCCGGTGAGCGATTCGGTGTTCGCCGCCACCTCGTCGGGCGTGCCCTGCGCCATGACGCGGCCGCCGTGCACGCCGGCACCGGGGCCCATGTCGACGACATGGTCGGCGGCGCGGATCATGTCTTCGTCGTGCTCGACGACGAGCACGCTGTTGCCGAGGTCGCGCAGGTGCTTGAGGGTGCCGATCAGCCTTTCGTTGTCGCGCTGGTGCAGGCCGATGCTGGGCTCGTCCAGCACGTACATCACGCCCGACAGGCCGCTGCCGATCTGGCTCGCCAGGCGGATGCGCTGCGACTCGCCGCCACTCAGTGTGTCGGCGCCGCGGTCCAGGCTGAGATAGGTCAGCCCGACGTCGTTGAGGAACTTCAGGCGGCTGCGGATCTCGCGCGCGATCTTGTCGGCGATCTCGGCCTTGGCGCCGATGAGCTTGAGGTCCTGGAAGTAGGCCAGGCTCTCGGCCAGCGTGGCGTGTTCGACCTCGTAGATCGGCTGGCCCTTGTCGCCCGTGTGATGCTGCAGGAAGACATGCCGCGCCTCGCGCCGCAGCCGCGCGCCGCCGCAGTCGGGGCAGGGCTTGGCGGCCTGGTAGCGCGCCAGTTCCTCGCGCACCGCCGCCGAGTCGGTCTCGCGCCAGCGGCGTTCGAAGTTGGGCAGGATGCCTTCGAACGGGTGGCAACGCTTGACCTGGCGTGTGCGCGCCTTGCCCTTGCCCACGCCTTCGGCCTCGTAGACGAACTCGACCTCTTCGCTGCCCGAACCGTGCAGCAGCACCTGCTGCGCCTGCGGCGACAACTGCTCGAACGGCGTCTCGAGGTCGAAGCCGTAGTGCCGCGCCACGCTTTCCAGCAGCGTATGCGTGTAGGCGTTGCGGCGGTCCCAGCCCTTCACCGCGCCGGCGGCCAGGCTCAGGCTGGGGAAGGCGACGACGCGGTCGGCGTCCATCGCCGTGACCTGGCCCAGGCCGTCGCAGGCCGGGCAGGCGCCGACCGGCGAATTGAACGAGAACAGGCGCGGCTCCAGTTCCTGCAGCGAGTAGCTGCACACCGGGCAGCCGAACTTGCTGCTGAAGAGGTGTTCGCGGCCGGTGTCGAGTTCGAGCACGATGGCGCGGCCGTCGGCGATGCGCAGCGACGCTTCGAAGCTTTCGGCCAGGCGCTGCTTGACGTCGGGCTTGCTGCGCAGGCGGTCGACGACGACGTCGATGTCGTGTTTCTCGGTCTTCTTGAGTCGCGGCAGCGATTCGGATTCGAAGATCTCGCCCGCCTTGCCGTCGTTGCCGATGCGAAAGCGCACGTAGCCGCGTGCCTGCATGTCCTGCAGCAGGTCGGCGAACTCGCCCTTGCGGTTGCGCACCACGGGCGCCAGCACCATCAGCCGCGTCTCTTCGGGCAGCGCCATCACGGCGTCGACCATCTGGCTCACGCTTTGCGCCTGCAGCGGCAGGTCGTGGTCGGGGCAGTAGGGCGTGCCGGCACGCGCGTACAGCAGGCGCAGGTAGTCGTGGATCTCGGTGATGGTGCCGACCGTGCTGCGCGGGTTGTGGCTGGTGGCCTTCTGCTCGATGCTGATGGCCGGCGACAGGCCCTCGATGACATCGACGTCGGGCTTGTCCATCAGCTGCAGGAACTGCCGCGCGTAAGCGCTCAGGCTCTCGACGTAGCGCCGCTGCCCTTCGGCGTACAGGGTGTCGAAGGCCAGGCTGCTCTTGCCGGATCCCGACAGACCCGTGATCACCACCAGCGCGTGCTTGGGGATGTCGAGGTCGATGTTCTTCAGGTTGTGGGTGCGCGCACCGCGCACGCGCAGGGTGCGCAGCTCGAGCAGCGACGGGGGATGGTTTTCGCGGGGCATCGGGGCAGTCAAGGGCAACCGAACATCATAACGACGCCGGTCGAACGGGGCGCATGGCTCCCTCTCCCGCCTGGGCGGGAGAGGGAGGAAGGCCGGCCCGCGAGCAATGCAGGAAAGCTACGCTGGCGCCGACAGCACGCGCAGGATGTCCGCGCCGTAGCGGGCGAGCTTGGTCGCGCCGACGCCGTTGATGGCGGCCAGTTCGTCCAGCGTCGCCGGCAGCGCACGCGCCATCTCGGCCAGCGTGGCGTCGTGGAAGACGATGTAGGCCGGCAGGTTGTGCTCGCTCGCGACCTCGGCGCGCCAGGCCTTGAGCGCCGCGAAACGCTCACTGCCCGCGTCGTCCAGCGGCACGGGCGGCCGCGCCACGCCGCTGCGGGCACGTGGCGCC
>JACZKT010000422.1 GCA_014859905.1 Rubrivivax sp. | reverse complement strand
TCATCGTGGCCGTGGCCGCGGCGGCGCTGGGCTATGGCGTGATGAACCTGCTGATGGCGGCCACGCCGATCGCCATGCAGCAGTGCAAGCACCCCTTCGACAGCGCGGCGCTGGTGCTGGAATGGCATGTGCTGGGCATGTTCGTGCCGAGCTTCTTCACCGGCCACCTCATCAGGCGCTTCGGCGTGCTGCCGGTGATGGGCGTGGGCGTGGTGCTGAACCTCGTCTGCGTGGCGGTGGCCCTGTCGGGCGTGGACCTGATGCAGTTCCTGGTCGCGCTGTTCGCGCTCGGCGTGGGCTGGAACTTCCTCTACACCGGCGGCACGACGCTGTTCACGCAGGCCTACCGCCCCGAGGAGAAGAACAAGGCCCAGGGCGCGATGGACCTGTGCGTGTTCTCGACCATGGCGGTGAGCTCGTTTGCCTCCGGCGCGTTGATCACCACGCAGGGCTGGACCTGGCTCAATCTGGGTTCGCTGGTGCCCATCGCTGCCGTGGGCGCGATGCTGCTGTGGCTGGGCCTCAGGCGCCGCAGGGCGGCGGTGCCGGCCTGATCGGCATGGGGGGCGCCGGCCTGCAGCCATCGAACGGCACCACCCCCATGTCACGGCACCCTGCTCGCGCCCATGGTCTCGGAACCCGGCTTGCCGGCCCGGCCGGCGGTCCTGATACGGTTGCCGCCGTCCTGCTTGGCCGCATACATCGCCTCGTCGGCGCGGCGTATCAATTGCTCGGGGTCTTCGCCGTGCTCGGGATAGTGGGCGATGCCGATGCTCGGCGAGATCGACAGCGCCTGGCCGGCCACGTCGAACGGCTGGCACAAGGCCCGGCGGATCTTCTCGGCGACCTGCGGCGCATGCGCGGGTGACACGATGCTGGCGAGCAGCACGACGAACTCGTCGCCACCCATGCGCCCGACGGTGTCGGATTCACGCACGCAGTGATCGAGGCGGCGCGCCACCTCCTGCAGCAGCCTGTCGCCGGCGGCGTGCCCGAAGCGGTCGTTCACCTGTTTGAACCGGTCCAGGTCGAGGTACAGCAGCGACAGCCCCGTCCTGTCCCGCCGCGCCCGCGCCAGCGCCGTTGCCATGCGGTCCTGGACGAGGCTGCGATTCGGCAGGTCGGTAAGCGGGTCGTGTCGCGCCATGTGTTGCAGCCGGGTCTGCGCCTGCTTGCGCTCGATCGCCGTGGCAACCTGAGTGGAAACGAACTTCAGCAGCTCGGTGTCGGCCGCTGTGTACAGCGCCTCCCCCGCATGGCTCTTCAACACCAGCGCGCCGATGACACGCCCCTCCGAGTGCAACGGAACGCCCAGCCAGTCGACGGCAGCGCTGCCGACGTCAGGATACGACACCGCTGCACGCATGCCCGCGCTGTCGCGGCTCAGGTGCAGCGCTTGCCCGCTGCGGATCACCTCGGCGCTCAAGGTACCCGAATCGAGTGTTCCCGCCGCAGGCGAGGCGTCGAATTCATCGACGTGGTAGGGGAAGGTCAAGCGATCCTCGGCTGCGTCGTAGAGGGCGACGAAGAAATTCTTCGCCGGCAGCAGGTCGCCGATGATGCGGTGGATGCGCTGAAACAGGGCGGGCAGATCCTCGGCGGCGTGCGCCGCTTCGGAGATCGCGTACAGCGCCGCCTGCATCGACTGCGCGCGTTTGAGCTCGGTGACGTCGCGCGCCACGGCCACCCGGACCCGGTCCGCCTCCGACCAGCGGGCCGTCCACATGATGTCGACGATGCGCCCGTCCTTGCGCACATAGCGGTTCTCGAAGTGCGGCTTGTGGCCGCTGGCCATGATCTCGTCGACGGCGTTCAGGGTCCGCGCGCGGTCGGCGGGAAACACCAGATCGATCATCGGCCGGCCGGCCATCTCCTGGGCGGTGTAACCGAAGATGCGTTCGCCGGCCGAGCCGACGTAGAGGAATCGCCCCTGCGCGTCGACGACGCAGACGGCGTCGAGCAGCAGGTCCAGGACATGGTCCAGAGGAGGGTGGCCGTGGGTGGGCATGTCAAAACGCGTCGCGTGGCCAGAGCCGATTGTCGAGCATGGGCATGGTGCGTCAGCCGGCCAGCAACTCCGCGTTGCCACCGGCGGCGGTGGTGTTGATGGTCAGCGTCTGTTCGGCGCAGAAGCGGTAGAGATAGTGCGGCCCGCCGGCCTTCGGGCCGGTGCCGCTGAGCCCCTCGCCGCCGAAGGGCTGCACGCCGACCACGGCGCCGATGATGTTGCGGTTGACATAGACGTTGCCCACGCGCGCGGCGTCGGCGATGCGCAGCGCGCGGCTGTCGATGCGCGTTTGCACACCGAGCGTCAAGCCGTAACCCAGGGCGTTGATCTGGCGCACGACCTCGCCGATGTCGCGTGCGGCTCCCGCGCCGCCTTGCCCTGGCCCCCAGCGCACGACGTGCAGCACGGGGCCGAAAATCTCCTCGCGCAGATCGCCGATGCGGTCGATCTCGAAGGCCACCGGCGCCACCAGGCGCGGCAAGTCCGACTTCATCGGCGTTTCGCCGAGCAGCCGCGCCTGGGCGCGCAGGCCTTGCACGTGGTGCTGGATGGCGGCATACGCAGCATCGTCGATGATCGGGCCGACGTCGGTGGCCAGCAGCGCCGGGTCGCCCACCTGCAGTTCCGCCAGCGCACCGCAGATCATCTCGATCAGGCCGCCGGCGATGCCTTCATGCAGACACAGCAGCCGCAATGCCGAACAGCGCTGGCCGGCGCTGCGCAAGGCGCTCTGCACGACGGCGTCGACCACCTGTTCGGGTAGCGCGGTGCTGTCGACGATCATGGCGTTGAGGCCGCCGGTTTCGGCGATCAGCGGCACGATGGGCCCGTCCTTGGCCGCCAGCGCGCGGTTGATGAGGCGCGCCACGGCCGTGCTGCCGGTGAAGCAGACGCCGGCCGTGTGCGGGTGCGCCACCAGCGCCGCACCGACGATCTCGCCGCTGCCGTGCAGCCACATCACCGCGTCGTCCGGCACCCCCGCCTCGTGCAGCAGGGCCACGAAGCGGCGCGCCACCACCGGCGTCTGCTCGGCGGGTTTGGCGGCCACGGTGTTGCCCGCCACCAGCGCGGCCACCACCTGGCCGGCAAAGATGGCGAGCGGAAAGTTCCACGGGCTGATGCAGACGAAGACGCCGCGGCCACGCAGGCGCAGCACGTTGGTCTCGCCGGTGGGGCCGGGCAGCGCCTGCTCGTGCAGGCGCGTTTCGGCCTGCCCGGCGTAATAGCGGCAGAAGTCCACCGCCTCGCGCACCTCGGCCACACAGTCGCCCAGGGTCTTGTGCGCTTCCTTGACCAGCAGGGCGCAGAACTCGGGCAGGCGGGCGTCGAGTTCATCGGCGGCGCGCCGCAGCAGCGCGGCGCGCTCGGTTACCGGGCGCGCGCTCCAGGCATCGAAGCCGGCATGCAGGCGCGTCATCGCCGCGGCGGCCTCATCGTGCGTCGTCTCGGCCACGGCCTCCAGCTGCACGCGGTCCAGCGCATCCTGCAGTGGCTGGCGCATCGCCAGGC
>JACZKT010000421.1 GCA_014859905.1 Rubrivivax sp. | reverse complement strand
CTGCGATGGCGGCGCTGGCGAACGACTACGCGCCGCTCACCGACTTGCGCGCCAGCGCCGGCTACCGCCTGCAGGTGGCGCAGAACCTGCTGCGCCGCTTCTGGCTCGAAACCCGCCCCGTCGACCCCTTGCCCGAAGGCGCGGTCAGCGTCTGGGCGCGCGAGGAGAGCGCATGAACAGGCCCCTGGACCTGCCCGACAGCGCCAGCGTCTTCGCCCAGGTGGGCGTGAGCCGGCCGCACGAATCGGCGCACCTGCACGTCGCCGGCAGCGCGCCGTACACCGACGACCTGCCCGAAATGGCCGGCACGCTGCACGCCGCGCTGGGGCTGTCGCCTCTGGCGCACGGGGTCATCGACGCCCTCGACCTGGAAGCGCTGCGCACGATGCCCGGCGTGGTGGACGTGTTCTCGGCACGCGACATCCCCGGCCGCAACGACTGCGGCTCGCTGGTCCACGACGACCCGATCCTGGCCGGCGAGGCCGGCGCCACCCTGCGTTACCTGGGGCAGCCGGTGTTCGCCGTGGTCGCCACGACGCGCGACGCGGCGCGCCGGGCCGCGTCGCGGGCACGCGAGGTGATTCGCGCCACGGCACGGCCCCCGGTCCTGACGCCGCAGCAAGCGCACGCCGCGCAGCAGTACGTGGTGCCGCCGATGCACCTGCAACGCGGCGACGCGGCCGCCGCCATCGCCGCAGCGCCGCAGCGCATGAAGCGCAGTTTCGACGTCGGCGGCCAGGAGCATTTCTACCTCGAGGGGCAGATCTCCTACGCGCTGCCGCAGGAAGACGGCGGCATGAAGGTGCTGTGCTCGACGCAGCACCCCAGCGAGATGCAGCACCTGGTGGCGCAGGCGCTGCAGCGCCCGGCGCACGCGGTGCAGGTGGAATGCCGCCGCATGGGCGGCGGCTTCGGCGGCAAGGAATCGCAGTCGGCCTTGTTCGCCTGTGTCGCTGCGGTGGCGGCGGCACGGCTGCGGCGCCCGGTGAAGCTGCGCCTGGACCGCGACGACGACTTCCTGGTCACCGGCCGCCGCCACTGCTTCCACTGCGAGGCCGAGGTCGGCTTCGACGACGCCGGCCGCATCCTCGGCGCCGAGCTCACGATGGTCTCGCGCGCCGGCCACTCGGCCGACCTGTCGGGCCCGGTGATGACGCGTGCGCTGTGCCACTTCGACAACGCCTATTGGCTGCCGGCGGTGGCGGTGCACGGCTATGCGGGCCGTACGAACACGCAGAGCAGCACCGCCTTTCGCGGCTTCGGCGGGCCGCAGGGGGCCTTTGCGATTGAGTACCTGCTCGACTCGGTGGCGCGCGCGCTGGGCAAGGATGCGCTGGAAGTGCGGCGGGTGAACTTCTATGGCCTGGAGTCGAACCAGGTCACGCCCTACGGCCAGGTGGTCGACGACAACATCATCCAGGAGCTGGTGGCCGAACTCGAAACCACCAGCGGCTACGCCGAACGCCGTGCCGCGATGGCCGTCTTCAACGCCACGAGCCCGGTGCTTCAGCGTGGCCTGGCGCTGACGCCGGTCAAATTCGGCATCGCCTTCAACGTCACCCACCTCAACCAGGCCGGCGCGCTGGTGCACGTCTACACCGACGGCTCGGTGCTCGTCAACCACGGCGGCACCGAGATGGGCCAGGGCCTGAACACCAAGGTGGCGCAGGTGGTGGCGCAGGAGCTCGGCCTGCCCTTCGAACGCGTGCGCTGCACGGCCACCGACACGCACAAGGTGGCCAATACCTCGGCCACCGCGGCCAGCACCGGCAGCGACCTCAACGGCAAGGCGGCGCAGGACGCGGCGCGGCGCATCCGCGAGCGCCTGGCCGCCTTCGCCGCTGCACGCTGGGGCGGCGGCGCCGACGAGGTGTGCTTCGCCGACGGCGAGGTCTTCGTCGGCGGCCAGTCGATCGCCTTCGCCGAAGTGGTGGGCCTGGCCTACCTGGCGCGTGTGCAGCTGTGGAGCGACGGTTTCCATGCCACTCCCGGCCTGAGCTGGGACAAGCAGACCATGCAGGGCCACCCCTTTCACTACTACGCTTACGGCGCCGCGGTGAGCGAGGTCGCGGTCGACACGCTCAGCGGCGAATGGAAGTTGCTGCGTGCCGACCTGCTGCACGACGCCGGCCGCTCGCTCAACCCGGCGCTGGACATCGGCCAGATCGAAGGCGCCTTCATCCAGGGCATGGGCTGGCTGACGATGGAAGAACTGGTCTGGCACCCGGCCGACGGCTCGCCGAAGGCCGGCTTGCTGCTGACGCACGCGCCGAGCACCTACAAGATCCCCACCGCCAACGACTGCCCGCCGGTCTTCCATACGCGGCTGTTCGACCGCCCCAACCGCGTTGAGAGCATCCACCGCAGCAAGGCCGTCGGCGAGCCGCCGCTGCTGCTGCCGTTTTCGGTGTTCTTCGCCATTCGCGACGCGATCTCGGCAGTGGCGGGCCACCGCGTCGACCCGCCGCTGCAGGCGCCGGCCACCCCCGAGGCGATCCTGCGCGCCATCAACGCCGTGTCGGCGGCGGCGGGATGACGCAGGAC
>JACZKT010000420.1 GCA_014859905.1 Rubrivivax sp. | reverse complement strand
CCCTGGGGGTGCCGCGGCGCGACGTGCTGCACCACCACTGGGTCGACAACGGCCCCGGCTGGTGCGCGGTGATGCTGCATTCGGCCGCCCAGGTGCTGGCCTGCAAGCCCGACGCCGCGCTGCTGGGCGAGATCAAGCTCGGCGTCGTCGGCAAGCACGCCGCCGGGCACGAGGCGATGTTCGAAGTGCGGGCCTTCGTGCCGTCGCTGGGGGTCGGCGAGGACCCGGTCACCGGCAGCCTCAACGCCAGCGTGGCGCAGTGGCTCATCGGCGCCGGCCTGGCGCCGCCGGCCTACCTGGCCACGCAGGGCACGGCGCTCGGGCGCGACGGCCGGGTCCACGTCGAACAGGTGGACGGCACGGTGTGGATCGGCGGCGACGTCGCCGGCTGCATCGAAGGCACGGTGGTGCTGTGACGCTGCCCGTCGACCACCTGGTGGTGGCTGCTGCGACGCTGGAACAAGGCGTCGCCTGGTGCGAGGCCACGCTCGGCGTGACGCCGGGGCCGGGTGGCAGGCATGCGCTGTTCGGCACCCACAACCGGCTGCTGAAGATCGCCACGCCGGTCTATCCCGACGCCTACCTGGAGATCATCGCCGTCGACCCCGCGGCACCGCCGCAGCGCCTGCCGCGCTGGTTCGGGCTGGACGACCCGGCGCTGCAGCAGCGCCTGCTCGAGTCGCCACGGCTGATTCATGTCGTGGTGCGCACCGGGACGCTGGGCGCGCACCGGCGCTCGCTCGTCGCTGCCGGCCTGGACCCCGGCGAGCCCATCCAGGCCAGCCGCGAGACGCCGCAAGGCCGGCTGGCCTGGCAGATCCTGGTGCGTGCCGACGGTCGCCTGCTCTGTGGTGGCGCGCTGCCCACGCTCATCCAGTGGGAGGGCCGCCACCCGGCGGCCCGGTTGCCCGATTCCGGCGTCACCCTGCGCGCGCTGGCACTCAACGGCGTGCCCGCGGCGGCGCGCGAGCTGCTTCAACTGCGCCAGGTGCAGGTGCAGTCGGGCTTCGGTCCGGCGCTCAGCGCCACCTTGGCCACGCCTTCGGGCGACGTGATACTGGAATCCGCATGACCGAAGAACTGTTCCGCGAAGAGGCCTCGTTGCTGCAATGCGAGGCCACGGTGCTGGCCGTCGACGAATCCGGCATCGTGCTCGACCGCACCGTGTTCTACCCGCTCGGTGGCGGGCAGGCAGGTGACGCCGGCACACTGACCGCGACGACGGGCGCGGTGCTGCGCATTGCCGATACGCGCAAGCACCCGTCGCGGCCCGGCGACATCGCGCATGTGCCCGCTGTCGGGTCGGATCCGTCGGTCTTCTCCCCCGGCACGCGCGTGGTGGCCGCCATCGACGCCCCTCGCCGCCGCGCCCACATGCGTTTCCACACCGCCACCCACCTGCTGTGTGCGCTGGTGCCGCACCCGGTGGACGGCTGCTCGATCACCGCCGGCTATGCGCGGCTGGACTTCCACATGAACGAGCCACTGGACAAGGTTGCGCTCAGCGCCGGTATCGCCCGCCTGGTGGCCGAGGCGCACCCGGTGCGCCACCGCTGGATCAGCGAGGACGAGCTCGACGCCCAGCCGCAGCTGGTGCGCAGCATGAGCGTGATGCCGCCGCGCGGACTGGGCCGCGTGCGCGTGCTCGAGATCGAAGGCGTCGACCTGCAGCCCTGCGGCGGCACGCATGTGGCGAACACGGCCGAAGTCGGCCCCGTCATCGTCACGAAGATCGAGAAGAAGAGCGCGATGACCCGAAGGGTCGTGCTCGGCTTCGCCGAGCCAGCCGCAGGCTGATCGCGGTCTTCTGGGGAGCGCTCATGTGCGCGCAGCGCACGTGAGCGATCACCAAGAATCAGCCATGACCCGAAGGGGTGAGCCCGGACGAGAGGCCGTCCCTGCGGACGGCCTCTCGCCTGGCGAACGGGTTCGGGCATGCAGGCCCGAACCCCGTGCTCGGCTTTGCCGAACCCCTTGATCAGTTGCTGTAGCGTTCGGCGCGGAAGTCGTCGTGGCAGGCCTTGCAGGCGCCGCCCACCGCGCCCATCGCGCCCTTGATGGCATCGAGGTTGCCGCCCTTGGCGGCAGCGTCGAGCTTGGCCACTTCGGCCTGCATCTTCTCGGCGGCGGCCTTGAACTTGGCCCCGTCGCTCCAGACTTCCGCCTTGGCTCGGTTGGGGGCGCCCTTGTCGGAGCCGGGGACGAAGGCGTGGAAGGGCAGCATCGACATCGTGCTGACGATGGCCGTGTTGTCGGCCGCCACCTTGGCGTCGAAGGGTGCACGGCCCTGCGCCATGGCGCCGACGCGGCCCAGGTGGTTGGCCATCACGGTGAACGCACTCTGGCGATACTTGATCGCATCTTCAGGCTTCTGGAACTGTGCCGCTGCGGGCAGGGCGGTGGCAAGGCCGACGACGGCAGCCATGAGAAGACGGGTCATGCGCAGATCTCCGAACTGAGGGTTGGGGTGAGCGGCGCAGGTGGGGCCCACGCCAGCAATGCAGTGTACGAACGACGCCGCCGAGGCATTCCGGCCTCAGGGTAAGCCCCCAATTCGTAGCCGCCGGCGTGCGTGCCTCGGGCCAGTCGCGGTATGGTTGCGTTCCCTCGACATCTGCCCGCGGCGGCAAGCACCCGCACGATGCCCGACCCCACCTTACAGCCCGTGCGCGTCTGGGACCTGCCGACGCGGCTCTTCCATTGGGTGTTGGCGCTGACGATCGTCGGCTCGGTGCTCAGCGCCAAGATCGGAGGCAATGCGATGGTCTGGCACATGCGGTTCGGCTTAGTCGTGTTCACGCTGCTGGCCTTCCGGCTGCTGTGGGGCCTGATCGGCGGGCGCTGGTCGCGCTTCGCCAGTTTCATCTACGCCCCGGGCACGGTGCTGCGCTACCTGCGCGGGCAGTCGCGGCCGGGCGACCACCTCGACGTCGGCCACAACCCGCTGGGCAGCTTCTCGGTCTTCGCGCTGCTGGTCATCCTGGCCGTGCAGGTCGGCACCGGCCTGGTGGCCGACGACGAGATCGCCAACCTCGGCCCGCTCAACCGCTTCGTCAGCAACGCCACGGCGCTCAGCGCCACCTCCTGGCACAAGTCGTGGGGCCAATGGCTGATCCTGGGCCTGGTGGCGCTGCACATCGGCGCCATCGTGTTCTACCTGCTGCGCAGGGCGACGAACCTGGTGCGGCCGATGGTGGTCGGCGACAAGCCGCTGCCCGCCGGCACCCCGGCCAGCGCCGACGGCCTGCCGCAGCGCCTGCTGGGGCTGGTGCTGCTGGCCGTCTGCGCCGGCGTCGTGACCTGGGTCGTTCGCCTCGGTGGCTGAGGCCGTGGAAGCGACACCGCAGATCACGCTGGCCACGGCCGACGAGCCGGTGCTGATCGCCGCCGCGCGCCAGTTGTTCCGCGAGTACGCTGAGATGCTCGGCGTCGACCTGTGCTTCCAGAACTTCGAGGCCGAACTCGCCGGCCTGCCCGGCGACTATGCCGCGCCGGCCGGTGCACTGCTGGTCGCGCTGCTCGACGGCCAGCCCGCCGGCTGCGGCGCGCTGCGCCCGCTGCACGACGTCGATTACGCCAACGCCTGCGAGATGAAGCGCCTGTACGTGCCGCGCGCGTTTCGCCGTTTCGGCATCGGCCGGCTGATGGCGCAGCAGTTGATCGACCTGGCGCTGCAGGCCGGCTATTCGACGCTGCTGCTCGACACGCTGGACGACATGGAAGCGGCGCGCGGGCTGTACGCGGCGCTGGGATTCCAGGAGATCCCGCCCTACTACTACAACCCGATCCCGGGCGCACACTACCTCAAGGTCGATCTCGACGCACCCGGCACGCGCTGGTAGCCAGCACCGCACGATGAACCCCGCCGCGCCGCCCGGCAGCCCCGAATTCGAGGCCCTGCTGCATGCCATCCGATTTCCCGGCGACACCGATGCGGCGGAGACGCGCGAGTGGCTCGACGCGCTGGCCACGCTGGTGCGCGAGGGGGGCGCCGAGCGTGCGCGATTCGTGCTGAGCGCCTTGCAGGACGAAGCACGCCGCCACGCGCTGGCCTGGCAACCGCAGCGCCAGACGCCGTACGTCAACACGATCT
>JACZKT010000419.1 GCA_014859905.1 Rubrivivax sp. | reverse complement strand
GCGGCAGGCCGTGGCGCCGCACGCGACGGCGCTGCGCGCACCCCTGCGCGCCGTGCTTCACTATCATCTGGGCCACACCTCGCTGCGCACGCGCCAGGTCTGGCAGGGCGTGCAACAACTGGCCGGGACCACACACCGATGAACCCTCTCGTCAGCCCGGACAACGAGCGCAGCGGCGCCGCGCTGTCGGTCAACGTCAACAAGGTCGCGCTGCTGCGCAACACGCGGCACCTGGGCATCCCGAGCGTCGTGCATGCCGCCACGCTGTGCCTGCAGGCCGGCGCCGACGGCATCACCGTGCACCCGCGGCCCGACGAACGCCACATTCGCGCCCACGACGTGCACGACATCGCCGCGCTGCTGAAGGGCTGGCCGCAGGCCGAGTACAACATCGAGGGCAACCCCTTGCACAACCTGATGGCCTTCGTGCGCGAAGTGCGCCCGCAGCAGGCCACCTTCGTGCCCGACAGCGAGGGCCAGTTCACGTCCGACCACGGCTGGGACCTGGCCGCCGATGGCGACCGCCTGCGGCCCTTGATCGCCGAATGCCAGGCGCTGGGCGTGCGTGTCAGCCTGTTCATGGACCCGCTGCCAGAAGCCATGGTCCTGGCGCGCGCCGTGGGCGCGCACCGCGTCGAGCTCTACACCGAGCCCTATGCCGCGGCACATGGGCAGGCCGGGGAGGGCCGGCAACTGGCGCGCTTCGCCGCCGCCGCGGCGGCCGCGCAGGCGCAGGGACTGGGCGTCAACGCCGGCCACGACCTCAACCTCGACAACCTGGCCGACTTCCTTCTCGCCGTGCCCGGCGTGCTGGAGGTCTCGATCGGCCATGCGCTGATCGCCGACGCGCTGGAGCTGGGCCTGCCCGAGACCGTACGTGCCTACCAGCGCTGCATCCGTACGGCGAACAACCGTGCTCCCGGGGCGCCTTCGGCCGGCGGCAGGCGGCCTCCATGATCTACGGCATCGGCACCGATGTCTGCGACATCCGCCGCATCGAGGCCAGCTACGCCCGGCGCGGTGAACGTTTTGCCGAGCGTGTGCTGGGGCCGGCCGAACTGCAGGTCTTCCATGCCCGGCTGGCACGCGCACCGGCGCGCGGCGTGCGCTTTCTGGCGACGCGCTTTTCGGCCAAGGAGGCCTTCTCCAAGGCCATCGGCATGGGCATCCGCAGCCCCATGAGCTGGCGTGCCTGCGAGATCCTGAACGAGCCCGGCGGCAAGCCGTTCGTGCGCCTGTCGGGCATGCTGGCCGACTGGTTCGAAGCCCGCCGCCTCGTGGCCCATGTCACCGTCACCGACGAGACCGACTACGCGGCTTCTTTCGTCGTTGTCGAATCCAGGAGTCCCACCCAATGACTGCGCACGCCCCCGTGGTGATCGACATCGCCGGCACCACGCTCAGCGCCGCCGACCGCAGGCGCCTGAAGCACCCGCTCACCGGCGGCCTGATCCTGTTCGCGCGCAACTGGGTCGACCGCCGCCAGCTCACCGAACTCACGGCACAGGTCAAGGCCGTGCGGCCCGACGTCCTGATTTGCGTCGACCACGAAGGCGGCCGCGTGCAGCGTTTCCGCACCGACGGCTTCACGGCGCTGCCGGCGATGCGCGTGCTGGGTGAACTATGGATGCAGGATCCGCTCACCGCCACCGACGCCGCCACCGCGCTCGGCCACGTGCTGGCGGCCGAGTTGCGCGCCTGCGGCGTCGACCTCAGCTTCACGCCGGTGCTCGATCTCGACCATGGTGGCAGCAGCGTCATCGGCGACCGGGCCTTGCACCGTGATGCGCGTGTCGTCGCGCTGCTGGCCAAGAGCGTGATGCACGGCCTGCTGCGCGCCGGCATGGCGAACTGCGGCAAGCACTTTCCCGGCCACGGCTTCGTCAAGGCCGACAGCCACGTCGCCGTGCCGGTGGACAAGCGATCGCTGCAACGCATCCTCGCCGACGACGCCCGACCCTACGAATGGCTCAGCACCAGCCTCGGCGCGGTGATGCCGGCGCATGTGATCTACCCCAAGGTGGACCACCGTCCGGCGGGCTACTCGGAGCGCTGGCTCAAGGACATCCTGCGTGGCCAGTTCGGTTTCACCGGCGCGATCTTCACCGACGACCTCAGCATGGAAGGCGCGCGCCACCTCGACGGCACCACGCTCACCTACACCGAGGCAGCCAGCGTCGCGCTCGATGCCGGCTGCGACCTGGTGCTGCTGTGCAACCAGTCGGTCGACGGCGGCGGCGCCGTCGACGAACTGCTCGCCGGCCTGGGCCGCGCCGCCGACGGAGGCCACTGGCACCCCGACCCCGACAGCGAGCAGCGCCGCCTCGCGATGCTGCCGCTGGCACCACCGCTGGCCTGGGACGAGCTGATGCACGACCCCATGTACCAGCGCGCGCTCGAACGCTTGCCGTGATCTCGGACGCCTGAGGATGACTCCCTCTCCCGCCTGGGCGGGAG
>JACZKT010000418.1 GCA_014859905.1 Rubrivivax sp. | reverse complement strand
GCCTCGGCGCAGGAGGTCGTGGCCTCGCACCGCGTCGACGACAGCGGGCCGCTGTTCGGCATCACCGAGTTGTGCGGCGAATTCGGCATCACGCTGCGCACGATCCGCTTCTACGAAGACAAGGGCCTGCTGGCGCCGCGGCGCGTCAACGGCGCCCGCGTCTACACCCGGCGCGACCGCGCACGGCTGGCGCTCATCCTGCGTTCCAAGGCCATCGGCGCGACGCTGGACGAGATCCGCCACTACCTGGACCTGTACGGCGACCAGGGCGAGGGTCGCGTGCAGCAGATGAAGTTCGTCCTCGATCGCACCGACGCCGCGATCCGCGAGCTGGAACTCAAGCGCGCCCACATCGACGCTTCGCTGGCCGAGTTGCGCGTCATCAACGCCGAAGTCCGCAAGCAGCTGGAGAGCCGGTGAGCTCACCGAAGCCAAGCTCGGCCGGGCTCGCCGACCCGCGCCGCGCCTAGACAGGCCCGGCGCGATTCATGCAAGGAGATGCCATGAACACTGCCTATATCTACGACCACGTGCGCACGCCGCGCGGCAAGGGCAAGAAGGACGGCAGCCTGTACCAGGCCAGCCCGGTGTGGCTGCTGAGAACGCTGCTGCAGGCGCTGCAGCAGCGCAACCGGCTCGATACCGCACTGGTCGACGATGTGGTGCTGGGCTGCGTGACGCCGGTCGGCGAGCAGGGCGCCGACATCGCGCGCACCGCGGTGCTCGACGCCGAATGGGCGCAGACGGTGGCCGGCGTCACGCAGAGCCGCTTCTGCGCCAGCGGGCTGGAGTCGGTGAACCTGGCCGCGGCCAAGGTGGCCAGCGGCTTCGAGGACCTGGTGGTCGGCGGCGGTGTCGAAAGCATGAGCCGCTGGCCCATGGGCAGCGACGGCGGCGCCTGGTTCATGGACCCGCGCATCAACCAGAAGCTGGGCTTCGTGCCGCAGGGTGTGGGCGCCGACCTCATCGCCACGCTGGAGGGCTGGCACCGCGCCGACATCGACGCCTTCGCGCTGCGCTCGCACGGCAAGGCGGCGGTGGCACGGGTCGAGGGGCACTTTGCCAGGAGTCTGGTCCCCGTGCACGACATCGCCGGGCTGCTGATGCTGGCCGAGGACGAGACGATCCGTGCCAACGCCAGCATGGAAGCGATGGCCCGGCTCGAGCCCTCGTTCGCAATGATGGGCGCCATGGGCTTCGACGCCACCGCGCTGCGCAAGTACACCACCGTGGAACGCATCGAGCACATGCACCATGCCGGCAACTCGTCGGGCATCGTCGACGGCGCGGCGCTGATGCTGGTCGGATCGAAGGAGGGCGGCGCCAAGGCCGGCCTCAAGCCGCGCGCGCGCATCCGCGCCGCCGCGGTGATCGGCAGCGAGCCGACGATCATGCTTACCGGGCCGACGCCGGCCTGCCGCAAGGCGCTGGCCAGGGCCGGCATGTCGGTGGCCGACATCGACCTCTGGGAGGTCAACGAGGCCTTCGCCGTGGTGCCGATGAAGACCGCACGCGACCTCGGCGTGGATCTGGACCGCGTCAACGTCAACGGCGGCGCCATCGCGATGGGGCACCCGCTGGGCGCCACCGGCTGCGTCATCCTGGGCACGCTGCTCGACGAGCTCGAGCGGCGCAAGCTGAGCACCGGCTGCGCCACGCTGTGCGTCGGCGGCGGCATGGGCATCGCCACCATCATCGAGAGGGTCTGATCATGGCTGCGGTGAACATCGAAGTGGGCAGCGACGGCGTCCTCGTCGCGACGATGGACCTGCCCGGGCGGGCGATGAACGTCGTCAACGACGAGTTGATGCTGGGCATCGCGCAGGCGGCGCAAAGGCTGGCCGACCCGGCAGTGAAGGGTCTGGTGCTGACATCGGCCAAGGCCGACTTCTGCGCCGGCGGCGACATCGACCGCATGTCGAAGTGGACGCGGCCCGAGGAGCCCTTCGAGGCCGCCAATGCGATGAAGGCCGTGCTGCGCGGGCTGGAGCTGCAGGGCAAGCCGGTGGTGGCGGCCATCAACGGCCATGCGCTGGGCGGCGGGCTCGAGATCGCCCTGGCCTGCCACGCGCGCTTCGTCGTCGACGATGCGCGGCTCAAGCTCGGCCAGCCCGAGGTCAAGCTGGGCCTGCTGCCCGGCGGCGGCGGCACGGTGCGCCTGCCGCGGCTGGTGGGCATCCAGCAGGCCTTGCAGATCATGGGCGAAGGGGCCGACATCAGCCCGCAGAAGGCCCTCGGCATGGGACTGGTGAGCGGGCTGGCCAGGGACCGCGACGAGCTGATGGCGATGGCGCGGGCCTGGATCGTTGCCAACCCGAAGGCCAGGCAGCCCTGGGACCAGCCGAAGTTCCGCTTCCCCGGCGGCGATTCACGGGCACCCGCGGTCGCGCAGCTGTTCAGCGTCGCGCCTTCGGTCGCCTCGGCCAGGAGCTGGGGCAACTATCCGGCGCTGCAGCACATCATGAGCAGCGTCTTCGAAGGCGGCCTGCTCGACTTCGACGCCGCCAGCAGGGTGGAGAGCCGCTACTTCGCGGCGTGCGCGATGTCTCAGGTGTCGCGCAACATGATCGGCACGCTGTGGTACCAGCTCAACGCCATCAAGAAGGGGGCCTCGCGTCCCGCCGGTGTGCCGGCATCGAAGGTCCGCAAACTCGGCATCCTGGGCGCCGGCATGATGGGTGCGGGCATCGCCTACGTCTCGGCCAAGGTCGGCATCGAGGTCGTGCTGCTCGACACCGCGGCCGAGCTGGCGGAAAGGGGCAAGGCCTACTCTCAGGGCCTGCTCGACAAGGCGGTGAAGAAGGGCCGCAGCACGGCCGACAAGCGCGACGCGCTGCTGGCTCGTATCACGCCGACCACCGAATACGCGCTGCTGGCGGGCTGCGACCTCGTTGTCGAAGCGGTGTTCGAGGACCGCGCAGTCAAGGCCGGCGTCACGAGACAGGCCGAAGCCGTGCTGGCCGACACCGCGCTCTTCGCGTCCAACACCTCGACACTGCCGATCACCGGGCTGGCGCAGGCCAGCGCACGGCCGCGCAACTTCATCGGCCTGCACTTCTTCAGCCCGGTGGACAGGATGCCGCTGGTGGAGATCATCGTCGGCAAGGACACCAGCGACGAGACGCTGGCGCGTGGCTTCGACTACGTGCTGCAGATCGGCAAGACGCCGATCGTCGTCAACGACAGCCGCGGCTTCTACACCAGCCGCGTCTTCGCCACCTACGTGATGGAAGGCGTGGCGCTGCTGCAGGAAGGCGTGCATCCGCGCAGCATCGAAGTGGCGGGCCTGCAGGCGGGCATGCCGATGCCGCCGCTGGCGCTGCAGGACGAGGTGAGCCTCAGCCTGTCACTGCACGTGGCCGAGCAGACGCGCAAGGACCTCGCTGCCGAGGGCAAGCCCTGGCTCGAGCATCCGGGCATGCAGGTGGTGCGCAAGCTGTGCGAGATCGGCCGCATCGGCAAGAAGGCGGGGCAGGGCTTCTACGACTGGACCGACGACGGCAAGCTGCTGTGGCCCGGGCTGGCGAATCTCTATCCGGTGGCGGCGCGGCAACCCGAGCAGCGCGAGCTCATCGACCGCCTGATGTTCGCGCAGGCCAACGAGGCGGCGCGCTGCTTCGAGGAAGGGGTGCTGCGTTCGGTGGCCGACGCCGACATCGGCAGCATCTTCGGCTGGGGTTTTGCCCCCTTCCACGGCGGCGCGCTGCAGTTCATCAACGCCATGGGTGCGCCGGCCTTCGTGGCGCGCTGCCGCGAACTGGCGGCCCGCTTCGGCCCGCGCTTCGAGCCGGCGGCCATCGTCGTCGGTCAGGCCGCAAGCGGCGGCCGTTTCGCCGACGCCTGAAGTGTCCGGCCAGCCCCTGCTTGCGGCGCGCACGGTCCTGCAGGCCAC
>JACZKT010000417.1 GCA_014859905.1 Rubrivivax sp. | reverse complement strand
ATCCTGTCGTAGCACGACAGCACGCCATGAAGGTTCGCTGCGTACCGCTCAGTCAATGCCGCTACAGCCATGGTCGATCACCTCGCCATCGGTTGACGGGCGATCGTATTACCTGTTTGGTTCCGGCTCTGCCGGCTTAGGATCAAGGGGGTGCTGAACCTGCGCGGCATCATCGTGCCGATCGTCGATCTGCGCATCGAGTTTGCCCTGGATGCGGTCGAGTACAAGGAATTCACCGTCGCCATCATCCTCAACGTCAGCGGGCGCGTGATGGGCGTCGTGGTCGACGGCGTCTCCGACGTCATCTCGCTGTCCCCCGAGCAGATCGAGCCCGCGCCCGAGTTCCCGGCGCATCTGGACACCAGCCATGTCATCGGGCTGGGAACGCTGGATCAACGCATGCTCATCCTGATGGACATCGAACGACTGATGTCCGGCGCCGAAATGGGCCTGGCGGGCAAGTCACCCGTTCACTGACACGCCACGCCCGCGCCGCCACGTCAACCCCTCCGCGGCACCCCGGCCGGCCGCTTCGCTGCGGGGCGTTGACGCATCCGAAAGGCTCGATTCGCCCGCGTTACGGCATTCGCCGCGTGGGCCAACGATGCCGGCGCGGTGGTGCCCGGTCAGAAGGGGCAGACGCTCGGCCGCGCGCCGCGAACGACCGGCACAGCAATCGTCGTGCCCAGCCCACTGGGTGAACGGAAGGTCACGAACACCACGCCTTCGTTGACCTCCGGATCAGTGAAGGTGTAGACGACCGCGGCGCTGCTGGCCTCGGTCGTGCTGGGCACCGGTGAGCCGCCGCCGACCGAAACCGTGAGTCCGGGCGTGGGCGTGTTGACAGTGATCACGCTGGTGGCGGCCATCGGGTTCAGGCGCGGCGGCAGGCCTTGGGCCGCGTTGCCCGGGTTGGCATCGGCGACGATGAAGTTCAGGGTGCCGCTGGTGCCGCCATACCAGGTGTCGTTGCCGGCGACGAGGAAAGGCAGGGTCTGCGTGGGATTCGGACCCACCTGCAGCGTGATCTGGCTGGCACTGCAGCTTGCAGACAAGCCCTGTGTGCTGGCCCACAGCGGGCGCGCCGGCGAGGTCGACAGCACCGTTTCGATGGCCCGGCGAACGTACACCTGGCCAGCACCGCTCCAGTTGTTGTCGCAGGTGTCCGGCACGCTGGGAATGCTGGGGTCGAGGTTGAGCAGACCGTTGCCCGGTGCCCGGCAAGCGCTGGTGTTGTTGATGACGAGCGGAATGAACTCGTCCACCGCGGCGTCGTACAGGCCGTCGAAGTTGCGGTCGCGGAAGATGTTGCCCAGATCCTGGAACGGCTCGTTGGCGTCATACGCGTTGTTGCCGTTCAGGTCGAGGAAGGACTCTTCACCCAGCGCGTAGACGGTGATCGTCACGCGGCCGTCGACGGGGCGCGGTGAGGACGAGACGAAGTTCGCCGTCGTGCGCGCGATGCCGTTGACGATCTGGGTCTGCTTGATGGCTTCGATCTGGCCACCCTCGGTGACGAAGTTGATCGAGGTACCGGCGGGCACGGGGTTGCCGCTGCGGTCGGCGGCGATGATCTGGTAGGTGTTGGGCGTGCCGTCGATGTTGTAACCCTCGATGTTGTGGATGCCCTGCGACAGCGAGAAGTTCAGTTGCGAAGGCAGGCCCACGGCCACGCTCAGGTTGCTGGAGACCGTGGCGATGGCGGTGTTGGCCTGCAGGCGGGCATTCACGCGCACCGGTGTGGGCAGGGTGCCGGAATTGACTCGCACCGAGACCCGGCCCTGCGCGTTGGAGGTCAGCACGAAGGGGTTGGCCGACGCCGGGTTCACCGACTCGACGCCGCGGCCCTCCATCGTGACCCCGCCGGCGCCGGTCTGCAGCCGCAACTCGACGACGCGGTTCGGCAGCGGGTTGCCCGCTGCGTCGCGCACCTCGAAGGTCACCACCGAGGACTCGGTGAAGCCGGAGCCGCGCAGGAAGATCTGCTCCGGCGCCGCCTGCACGAAGGCGATGCTGGATTCCGCTGGTGATTGAATGGGCAGCGACAGCGGGATCGAGGTGCCGGTGGACGTCACCACCGCCAGCAACTGGTCGGAGTTCTGCACTGCACCGCAGCCGTTGTCGCGGTATTGCAGGCTGACCGTGTTGCTGGTGGCGGTGAAGGTCGACGGCGACAAGGTGGCCTTGCCCTGGCTGACGCACGACGACGAAACGCTGATGTTCACCGGCGAGGTGACGCTCGCTCCGCCGAGCACCAGCGTCAGCGTCGTCTGCCCGTAGGCCGACAGCGGGCTGGCCGCCGACGTGAACGCATCCAGCGTGACGGGCGTAGCCTGAACCTGGAAGCCGACCGAGCGCTGCAGCGTGGCGCCGGCAAAGGTCACGGCGGCCGTGACCTCGTCGGCCCCGGCAGCCACCGAGCTGGCCGGTGACAGCACGACCACGGCTTCGCCGCTGGCATTGGTCAGCGCGGTGTTCACGTTGGTGGTGGCCAGCGAGCGCACCACGCCGAAGGTGACGACCTGGCCGGCAACGGCAATGCCCTGTGCGTCACGGAGGCGCACCGTGACGTCGGCCGGCGTGGCAGCACTGATCGAGGTGCGCGACAGCGACAGCTCCAGCGACGGCGTGCCCGTCGGGGTGGAGCCCACGAACTGCAGCACGCTCAGGGCGGTGGCCTGCAGCCCCTGCACGGTGGCGCTGGCGATGATGGTGTCGGCGCCGCTGGAGGTGGCCAGCCGCGGCGAGATCACGGTCGTTGCCTCGCCGGCGCCATTCGTCGCCGCGGTGGCCGGGCTGAAGCTGGCCAGGTTGAACTGGGACGCGAAGGACACCACGGCGTTGGGCTGTGGGTTGCCAGCCAGGTCGCGCAGCACGACGCGCATCGTGATCGGTGCGGCGCTGGTGACGGTTGAATTGGTGACGGTGGATACCAGCGTGGGCGCTTCGGGGCTCAGCGTGACGGTGGACTCGACCAGGATGTCCTTGCCTTCCACCGTGGCCGTGGCCGTGACGACGGCGACCCCTGCCTTGGTGGCCGACTGCGGACTCACCTGCACGCTGGCCACGCCCTGGGCGTTGGTGAGGGCGGAGGCGACGTTCAGGCTCAGCAGACCAGCGCTGCCGGTGAACCGCACCAGCTGGTTGGGCACCAGGTTGCCGGCGGCGTTGCGCACCGTGGCCTCGTAGGTTGCAGGGGCGGTCGACGTGCGCAGGTTGGCGCTGCTCGGGCTCAACGAAATCGTGGCCGTGCTCGCGCTCACCGTGAAGCCTGCCCGGCCCTGCACCTGGGTCTCGCCCACGGTGGCCGATGCCACCACGTCGTCGGCGCCGGCCACGCCGCTGGCCGCGGAGGCCAGCGTGACCGTCGCCGCACCGGCCGCGTCCGTGAGCACCGAGGTCTGGCTCAGCGTGGCCAGGTTGCCGCGCTGTGTGGACAGGTTGACGACCGACTGGCGCACCGGGTTGCCCAAGCCGTCCGTCAAGGTCACGGTCACCGTGACCGGTGCGGCCGGCGTGACCGTGGTGCCCGACAGGCTGACGGCAAGGCTGGAGCTGCCTGCGATGCCGCCCGCATCTGCCACGGTGAGGATGGCGGTTCTGGTCAGAGACCCGCTGCTGGCCGTGACCGTGATGACACGGTTGCTGCGGTCGGAACCGATGCCGACTGTTGCCGTCAGGACTCCAGTGCTATCGGTGACCGTCCCGCTGGCTGTGGCCGTGCCACCGTTGTCCACTGCGATCGTGACGGGGACGCCGGCAATCGTGTTGCGGTTTGCATCGAGCGTGGTCGCCGTCGCGACGATGGTCTGCAGGCCACTGTTCGCGATCGTCGAATCGCTCAGCGCCAGAACGAGGTCAGACGCAGTCGGAGCGGGCGTTCCACCGCCGCCGCCAGTGCCGGTGCCGAAGTTCGAAGTGCCCGCATCACCGCCGCCGCCGCCGCAGGCGGCGAGCAGCGCCAGAGCCCACAGCGAAATGAGGCGTTTGAGTATCGTCATGGTCAGGTTCCTGCGTCGTGTCGGCGGGCGACAGGGCGTTACCGGTGAAGAGGTTGCGCGGCGTTCGCCAACAGTCGTCAGCGCGCCGCCGAGCGGTCGGTGACGATCTTGGGGGTGATGAAGATGAGCAGTTCGGTCTTGCTCGTGCTCCGAACCCGGTTCTGGAACAGCAGCCCGAGCACCGGGATGTCGCCCAGCAGCGGCACCTTGTTGACTTCGTTGCGCTCGTCCTGAGTGAAGATGCCGCCGATGACGACGGTGCCGCCGTTCTCGACCAGGACTTCGGTGTTGACCTTCTTCGTGTTGATGGCGGGCCCGGCCGGTGTCGCTGCGCCGCGACTGTCCTTGCTGACTTCGAGCGTCAGGATGACGTTGCCTTCCGGCGTGATCTGGGGCGTGACCTCCATGCGCAGGCTGGCCTTCTTGAATGCCACCGAGGTGGCGCCGCTGGAAGTGGCCTGCTGATAGGGGAGTTCCTCGCCTTGCTCGATGCTCGCCTTCTTCTGGTCGGCGGTGATGACGCGCGGGCTCGAGATGATGTTGCCCCGGCCTTCGGCTTCCAGCGCGGAGAGTTCGAGGTTGAGGAAGCGGTTGGCGGTGGCACCGAACAGCGACAGCGCGAAGGTGGCCGCCGATGCCGTGGCGAAGCTGCTGGTGTTGGCCGGCAGGCTGACGAAGGGCGTGTCGCCATAGCTGTAGGGCTGGCCCTGCAGCGTCGTCGAGCCGATGGCGTTGTAGTTGCCGCCGACGGTGATGCGGTTGTCGCCGCCCACCCCCCAGCCCGGCGTGCCGCCCTGGATGCCGCGGCGGTCGTTGCCGCCGAGCCTGACGCCCAGCGAACGACCGAAGGTGTCGTCGGCTTCGACGATGCGCGCTTCGATCAGCACCTGGCGCACCGGGATGTCGATCTTGGCGATCAGCGTCTGGATTTCCTCGAGCTTGCTCGGGATGTCGGTGACGAAGAGCTGGTTGGTGCGGCCTTCGAAGAGCACGCTGCCGCGTGGCGACAACAGGCGCGTGTTCTGGCTGCCGGCGCCGCCACTCTCGCCGAGCGCCTGCCCGGTGAGGCTCCTGGCGACGTCTTCGCTCTTGGTGTAGTTGAGCTGGAACGACTGCGTGCGCAAGGGCTCGAGTTCGGCCACCTTCTTCCTGGCTTCCAGGTCGACCTGCTCCTTGGCGGCGAGTTCGTCCTTGGGCGCGATCCACAGCACGTTGCCGTTCTTGCGCACGCCCAGGCCCTTGCTCTGCATGATGATGTCCAGCGCCTGGTCCCAGGGCACGTCCTTCAGGCGCAGCGTCACGGTGCCGGTGACGGTGTCGCTGGTGACGACGTTGAAGTTGGTGAAGTCGGCGATCACCTGCAACAGCGCGCGCACCTCGATGTTCTGGAAGTTCAGGCTCAGCTTTTCGCCCTGGAAGCCGGGGCCCTGGGTGAGCTTGTTGGGGTCGATCTTGACCGGCCGCACCTCGAGCACGAACTGGTTGTCGCTTTGGTAGGCGCTGTGCTCCCAGGCGCCGATGGGGTCGACCACCATGCGCACGCGGTCGCCGCTCTGGAAGGTGGCGATGCTGCGCACCGGGGTGCCGAAGTCGGAGACGTCCAGCCGTCGGCGCAAGGTGTCGGGCAGCGTCGAGCGCAGGAACTCCACCACCAGGCTCTGGCCCTGCTGGCGGATGTCGACCCCGACCTGCGTGCTGGGCAGGCTGACGATGACGCGGCCGGCGCCGTCGGCACCGCGGCGGAAGTCGATGTCGCGCAGCGCCTGCGAGACGGTGTTCTGCGCCGGGGCGAAGGTCGCCGGCTGTTGCTCGGCCGCGGGCGCGGCGGCGGCCACCGGCGAGCCCGAGGCGTCCAGCACCACCAGCAGCGTCTTGCCCTGCAACTGGGCATGGTAGCCCGAGGCCTGCTTGAGGTTGAGCACCAGCCGCGTGCGGTCACCGGCCTGGGCCACGCTCACCGAGCGCAGGTTGCCCTGGTTGACTTCGACGTTGTTGCGCCCGATGGCGTTGCCGACACCGGGCAGGTCGATGGCGATGCGTGGCGGCGCCTGCACCGAAAAGCCGGCGGGAACGGCAGCCAGGGGCTCGGACAACTCGATGCGGACGACTTCGGTGCCGGCCTGCTGGCTGCTCGTGATCGACTGGATGACGTTCTGCGCCCAGGCGGCACAAGGTGCGGCGGCGGCAGCCACGGTGGCCAGGGCGGCAAGTGCGGCTCGCCAGTGAAACATGGTGGGGGTCTCCTGGGTAACTTGTTGGCCCCCGAAGGCGCCCATGGCGCCCGCCCCCCGGAGGGGCGTGAGCCAGCTTCGGGCGGCCGTGCGCAGGCTCGTCCTCATCGCGCCTTCTCCTGCAACTGCAACGTTCCGGGGCGCTCGATCCATTCGCCGGCGGCGTCCTGCACGATCTCGCGCAGCGCGATCTCGGTTTCGCCGATGCGGGTGATGCGGCCGTAGTTCTGGCCCAGGTAGTCGCCCACCTTGACCTGGTAGAGCAGGTTGTCCACCCGCAGCAGGGCAAAGGGCCGGCCCTGCTTGGTAACGCTGCCGACCATGCTCATGCTGTCCAGCGGGTAGGCCTCCAGCGGCTCCTTGCGCCGGTTCAGTTCCGACGCCAGCGCCGAATTCGGCTGCCGCGCCTCCTGCTTGAGGGCCACGGTGAGCTTCTGGGTGCTGAACGGGTCTACCGACTGTGCCGAGCTGTAGGGCTCGGGGTTGAATTGCTTGGGCGACTGCAGCGGCGGCACGTTGGGCTTGACCTCGCGCCGTTCGCGCTCCATCCATTCGCGCAACTGGTCGTGGTCGGCGCTGCAGCCGGCCAGCACGGCAGTGGCCAGGACGGCTGCAGCCCAGGGCAGGGCGCTCACTTCCTGGCCCCTGCTGCCTTGGCGGCGGCGGCCTTGCGTTGCTCGGCGATCTCGTTTTCGTCGAGGTAGCGGTAGGTGCGCGCGGTGGCGTCCATCGCCAGCGTGCTGCTGCCGTCGCGCGCCTGCACCGGTGCGATGCTGATGTTCTGCAGCGTGACGATGCGCGACAGGTTGGCCACGTCGGCGGCAAACGAGCCGATGTCGTGGTAACGGCCGCTGACGCGGATGGCAATGGGCAACTCGGCGTAATAGTCCTTGACCTGCACCTGGCCCGGGCGGAAGAGCTCGAACTGCAGCCCGCGGCCGAGGCCGGCCTGGTTGATGTCGGACAGCAGCGCATCCATCTCGGCCTTGCCGGGCAGCTGCTTCTCGAGTTGCATGACGTATTCCTGCACCTGCAGCTTCTGCTTGCGCAGTTCACCCAGGTTCACGGCCTGGGCCAGCCGGTCGCGATAGCGGGCCTGCAACTGGGGTTCCTGCTGGCGCGCCGCCTCGAGCTCGTCGGTGGCGTCGGTCAGCAGCAGGAACCAGCCAGCCACCACCACTGCCAGCGCTGCCGCCAGCCACGCCGCGGCCTTGGGCAGCAGCGGCCACTGGCCGGGCTCGTTGGTGTTGAGGTTGCGGAACTGCGCCGTCGCCTGGCCGAGCAGAGTGCCGACGTCGAAGTTGATGGTCGATGCCTTGGCCATGTCGCCCTCAGGTGGTCTTGGCAGGCGCTGCCGCCGGCCGCGGCGCGGCGCCAGAGGCGGCGCCCGAGGCGGCGATGGCCTGCGGGCGCTTGAGCGTCACGCGCATCGAGAATTCGAACAGTCGGCGCTGTTCGCGGTTGGCGGTGGTCGCGGTCACGGCCTTGATCTCCACCAGCTCGGGCCTTTCCAGCCATGCGGAGTTGTACAGGGTGTTGCGCAGCAGCTCCGAGACGCGTTCGTTGGTCTGCGCCACGCCGTTGATGGTCACCACCTGCGCGTTCTGCTTGATGGCGGTGAAGTACACCCCTTCGGGCGTCTGCTTGACGAGTTCGTTGAGCAGGTGCACGGGCACGTTGCGGTCGGTCTGCAGGTCTTCGACGGCCTTCTGGCGCGCCTTCAGCGCCTCGATCTCGGTGCGCAGGGTGGCGATGTCCTTGATCTGGACGTCGAGCCTGGCGATCTCCGCAGTCAGGAAGTCGTTGCGCGACTGCTGCGCTGCAGTCATCTGCTGCAGCACTGAAAACCACAGGCCGACGACGGCGGCACCGGCCACGGCGCAGGCGCCCAGGCCGACAAAAAACGCCCGTTTGCGCTGGCGGCGCCTTTCTTCGCGGTGCGGCAGCAGGTTGATGAGGATCACAGCATGAACCTCCGCATCGCCAGGCCACAGGCGGTGAGGTAGGACGGCGCCTCGCGGCGCACGCGGCTTTCGCGCACGGCCGAACCGAGTTGCATGTGGTCGAAGGGGTTGACGACACTGGAGGCAAAGCCGGTGAGGTCGGTGACGCGATCCTTCAGCCCTGGCAGCGTGGCGGTGCCGCCGGCCAGCATGACGTAGTGCACCTTGTGGTGCGGCGTGCTGGTGAAGAAGTACTGCAGCGCGCGCCCGATCTCCTGCGACAGGCTGTCGACGAAGGGCGCCAGGATGGCCGCCTCGTAGTCTTCGGGCAGGTCGCCGCTGAGCTTCTTGGCCTCGGCCTCCTCGAACGAGAAACCGTACTGGCGGCTGATGAGTTGCGTGAGTTGCGAGCCGCCGAAGGCCTGGTCGCGGTCATACAGCATCTCGTCGTCGCGCAGCACCTTGAGGCTGGTGGTGTCGGCGCCGATCTCGAACAGCGCCACCAGGGCGTCCCGGCCTTCGTTGGGCAACGCGGCAACGACACGACCCATGGCCATGCGCGAGGCGTGCGACTCGATGTCCAGCACCGCCGGCTTCAGGCCCGCGGCCTCGGCCAGACCCTGGCGGTCCTGCACGCGATCCTTGCGGCTGGCGGCAATCAGAACCTCCACGTCACCGGCGGAGGTGGGGCTGGGTCCGATGACGCAGAAGTCCAGGCTGACCTCGTCGAGTGAGAACGGAATGTACTGGTTGGCCTCGCTCTCGACCTGCAGTTCCATCTCCTCTTCGCGCAGGCCGGCGGGCAGCATGATCTTCTTGGTGATGACGGCCGACTGCGGCATGGCCATCACGACCTGCTTGCTCCTGGTGCCGCTCTTGACCACGACGCGCCTGACAGCGGCGGCGACCTCGTCGAACTTCTCGATCTGGCCGTCGGTGATCCAACCCTTCTCGAACGGTTCGGACGCGAAACGCTCGAGCACATACTCGCCGGCCGCGGTTTGACCGAGTTCGACCAGCTTCACGCTGGACGAACTGATATCCAACCCGATCATGGGCGGGTGTTTACGACCCAGCAGAACATCCAGAAAACCCAAGTTAAGTACTCCCCAGCCACGTGACCCGGCGACAACTACAACGCGACAAGGCTCCCCTGCTTGTTAAGAAGTTACTTCAATGCTAGCAGTAAAGCCCTTGTGCACCAAAGTAAAAAGCCGGCTGAGTACCCCCTGTTTCGTTGCTCGAGGTTGACGCTTTGCAGTGCGGTTGAAACAAGCGGCAAGCGGGCCTCAGGATCAGCCGCCGCGCCTTGGCCACCACTGTGGACAATCTCACGAACGGGGTGCTGCGACCCACCTGCGGGCATGTGGCGGCCCTGCGGCGGCCCCTTCCTATAATCTTTCGACCCGGATCCCGGGATCTTCATGGCCCAGAGCGAGTCCGAGCCCCTTTCTTCAGCCCTTCCTGCCCACAAGAGCCGGCCTGCCGGCTGGGGTGGTGTCGTGCTTCGTGGCCTGGCCTGGGCCTCGGGGCTGGCCGTGGCGGGGATCGCGACCGTGCTGCTGCTGGTCGGCTTGGCGCTGGCGGTGGCGTATCCGAACCTGCCCGGCATCGACAGCCTCATCGACTACCGGCCCAAGCTGCCGCTGCGCGTGTTTTCGGCCGACGGCATCCAGCTCGGCGAGTTCGGCGACGAACGGCGCAACTTCGTACCCATCGCGCAGATGCCGCAGGTCATGAAGGACGCCGTGCTGGCCGCCGAGGATGCGCGCTTCTACCAGCATGGCGGCGTCGACTACAAGGGGGTGGCGCGCGCCGCGCTGGCCAACCTGCGCGACGCCCGCAGCGAAGGCGCCAGCACGATCACGATGCAGGTGGCGCGCAACTTCTACCTCAGCACCGAGAAGACCTTCACGCGCAAGATCTACGAGATCCTGCTGGCGCTGAAGGTCGAGCGCCTGTTGTCCAAGGACCAGATCCTCGAGCTGTACATGAACCAGATCTTCCTCGGCCAGCGGGCGCACGGCTTCGCGGCGGCGGCCGAGATCTACTTCGGCAAGAAACTCAAGGACGTGACGGTGGCCGAGGCTGCCATGCTCGCCGGCCTGCCCAAGGCGCCTTCGGCCTACAACCCGATCGCCAACCCCAAGCGTGCGACGCAGCGCCAGCGCTACATCATCGACCGCATGTTCGAGACCGGTTTCATCACCGAAGCCCAGCACGACGAGGCGCTGGTGCAGGTGCTGCGCTATCGCACGCAGTCCGAAAGCGCCGTGCACGCCGAGTACGCGGCCGAAACGGCGCGCCAACTCGTCTACACGCAGTACGGCGAGGAAGCCTACACCCGCGGCCTGAACGTCTTCCTGACGGTGCAAGCCGCCGACCAGTTGGTGGCCTACCGGGCGCTGCGCAGGGGGCTGATGGACTACGAACTGCGCCAGCACTATCGCGGGCCCGAGGCCTATGTCGACTTGCCCGCCGACGTCGCACTGATCGATGGCCGCGTCGCCGAGGCCCTGAACGACTACCCGGACAACGGCGAGTTGCGCGCCGCCGTGGTGCTGGAGGCCGCACCGCGGCGCGTGGTGGCCATGCTGCAGTCGGGCGACACCGTCACCGTCACCGGCGATGGGCTGCGGCCGGTCGCCTCGGGGCTGTCGACCAAGGCACCCGCCAAGGTGCAGATCCGACGCGGCGCCGTGGTTCGGGTGATGAAGGACGCCAAGGGCAACTGGTTGCTGACCCAGCTGCCGGAGGTCGAGGGCGCGGTGGTGGCGATGGATCCCCGCACGGGTGCCATCCGCGCATTGGTAGGCGGCTTCGACTTCGGCAAGAGCAAGTTCAACCACGTCACCCAGGCCTGGCGGCAACCGGGGTCGGCCTTCAAGCCCTTCATCTACTCGGCGGCACTGGAAAAGGGCTTCACGCCGGGCACCGTGGTCAACGACGCGCCGCTGTTCTTCGACGCCAGCGAGACCGGCAGCCAGCCCTGGGAGCCGAGGAACTACGACGGCAAGTTCGAGGGCCCGATGCCGCTGCGCACGGCGCTGGCCAGGTCCAAGAACATGGTCTCCATCCGCGTGTTGCAGGGCACGGGTGTCGGGTTCACGCAGGAGTGGCTGCAGAGCTTCGGTTTCGAGGCCGCCAAGCACCCGGCTTACCTGCCGATGGCGCTGGGTGCCGGTTCGGTGACCCCGATGCAGATGGTCACCGCCTACAGCGTGTTCGCCAACGGCGGTTACTGGCTGCCGCCGGTGTTGATCGATCGCGTCACCGACAACAAGGGCCGGGTCCTGCTCGAGCGCAAGCCACCGCAGCTGGACGCTGCGATGCGTACGCTGCCTGCGCGCAACGCCTTCGTGATGAGCACGCTGCTGCAGGAGGTGACGCGCAGCGGTACCGCCGCGCGCGCGCAGGCCATGCTCAAGCGGACCGACCTCTACGGCAAGACCGGCACCACCAACGACGCCATGGACGCCTGGTTTGCCGGCTTCCAGCCGACGCTGGCGGCGGTGGTGTGGATCGGCTACGACAACCCGCGCAAGCTGGGCGACCGCGAGACCGGTGGCGGTCTGGCGCTGCCGGTGTGGATCGAACTGATGCAGCATGCCCTCAAGGACGTGCCGGTGCAGGAACTGTCGCCGCCCGAAGGCGTGCTGCAGTCTGCCGGCTACTGGACGTACGAGGAGTTCACGCAGGGCCGCGGCGTGCAAAGCCTGGGCCTGGCCGACAAGATCCCCGAGCCGCCCACGACCGAAGAGCGCCGCAGCATCCTCGACCTGTTCCGGCGCTGATCGTCAGAACTGCAGCGCCTTGCCGGCCTGCGCGCTGGCGTGCTGCGACAGCGCGGCATAGAACTCGCTGCCGTCGCGCGTGTCGAGCCAGCGGCCATCCACCCAGCGGTAGTGGTAGCCGCCGGCGCGCGCCGCCAGCCAAACCTCGTGCAGCGGCGGCTGGGTGTTGACGACGATCTTGCTGCCGTCGGTGAAGCTCAACTCCAGCAGGCCGCCGGTGCGCTGGGTGTCGATGTCGACGACGTCCGCGTCCAGCCAGCGGTCGGTGGTGGCTTCGATGCGCGACAGCAGCGCCGCGGTCTCGCGGTTGTAGTCGGCGTCGCTCAGCGCAGGCGTGGCGGGGGCCGTGCTCATTAGAATCCTTGCATGCGAATGGCGACGAAA
>JACZKT010000416.1 GCA_014859905.1 Rubrivivax sp. | reverse complement strand
ACAAGGCGCGCCGGGCCGCCTTGCTGGGTGCAATTGCTCGCGTGAGTTTCGACTCAGGCTTGCCGACGCCCGCTTCCCGGCGGCTGACCTCTGCCGACGCTCAATGCCCGCTTCGGGACCTGCAATCCGGCGAGTTGGAGTGCCGCTCCGGGTCGGGATGTTGAGCCCGTGGCCTCAGAGACCGGCCGTCCAGTCCGCACCAGATCGACTGGCTGCTGTCGGCCTTGACCGCGAACTGGCAGTCCCGGCCACTACCAGTCATCCGATTGGCCAAGAACACGGCCACGCCAATGACAAGTTTCAGAGTACATCCGCCACAGGGCGAACGGGAGCGTGCGTGGGATGCCGAGCAAGCGGGAGGCCGGGCGTCCTGCGTGTACGCCCGCCGCGTAGGAGGGTCAGAAGCGGAACCGAGGCGGCCCGAGCAGGCTGGTGGCCACACTGCAGTCTCTATAGCGGCGATCCGCCCCCCTTCGCTCGGCCAATCAATGCCTTGATGTGGCGCGGCACTGATCGCGGCCCTTCAGCTCGCGTCGATGGTCGCTCCGCGCAGACGCAAGGCATTGCCAATCACCGACGCTGAGCTCAGGCTCATCGCCAGTGCCGCGATCATCGGCGACAGCAGCCAGCCCGTGAACGGGTAGAGCAGTCCCGCAGCGAGCGGAATGCCGAGGGCGTTGTAGAGGAAGGCGAAGGCCAGGTTCTGCTTCATGTTGGCTACCGTGGCCACCGACAGCGCGATGGCCGTGGCGATGCCACGCAGGTCGCCCTTGACGAGCGTGAGCTGCGCGCTGTTCATCGCCACGTCGGTGCCGGTGCCCACGGCGATGCCGACATCGGCGCGAGCCAGCGCCGGCGCGTCGTTGATGCCGTCGCCGGCCATGGCGACGACGCAGCCTTCGGCCTGCAGCTTCTCGACCACCTTGAGCTTGTCGGCGGGCTTGACCTCGCCGTGCACCTCGTCGATGCGCAGGCGCTGCCCCACGGCCCGCGCCGTGGTCAGGCCGTCGCCGGTGGCCATCACGACGCGGATGCCCGCCTTGCGCAGCGTCGCCAGCGCTTCGGCCGTGGTCGCCTTCACCGGGCCGGACACGGCCAGGATGCCGGCGAGTTTGGTGTCGACGGCCAGGTGCATCACGCTGGCACCCTCGGCGCGCAGCGCCTCGGCCTGTGCCGCCATCACGGCCATGTCGACGCCGAGATGCTCCATCAGCGTGGTATTGCCCAGAGCGAGGCTCTTGCCTGCAACCGTCCCGCGCACGCCGATGCCGGAGGCGGAATCGAACTGCTCGGGCTTGTCGAGCACAAGATTCTTCTCGTGTGCAGCCGTCACGATGGCCGCGGCCAGCGGGTGCTCGCTGCCCTGGTCCAGGCTGGCGGCCAGGCGCAGCACCTCGTCGGCATCGACGCCGTCCACGCCGATGGCCTGTTCGAAGCTCGGGCGGCCTTCGGTCAGCGTGCCGGTCTTGTCGACGATGAGGGTGTCGACCTTGCGCAGGTTCTCGGTCGCCGCCGCATCGCGGAACAGCACACCGTGCGTGGCGCCGCGGCCGGTGGCGACCATGATCGACATGGGTGTGGCCAGGCCCAGCGCACAGGGGCAGGCAATGATCAGCACCGCCACGGCATTGATGAGGCCGTAGACCCAGCTCGGCTCGGGCCCGAACACCCCCAGCCGAAGAAGGTCAGCACCGCTGCCGCCACGACGCCATGGACGAAGTAATCGGCCACCGCGTCGGCCATGCGCTGCATCGGCGCCCGCGAGCGCTGCGCCAGGGCCACCATCTGCACGATCTGCGACAGCACCGTGGCCGAGCCTACGTGCTCGGACTGCATACCAGCGCGCCGCTGGTGTTGAGCGTTGCGCCGATCAGCTTGTCGCCCACGCGCTTGGTCACGGGCAACGGCTCGCCCGTCAGCATCGATTCGTCGAGTGCGCTGCTGCCCTCGACCACCACGCCGTCGACCGGCACCTTCTCGCCGGGCCGCACGCGCAGCTTGTCGCCGACATGCACATGGGCCAGCGGAATGTCCTCTTCCGTGCCATCCGCCGCGATGCGCCGTGCCGTCTTGGGCGCCAGGCCCAGTAGCGACTTGATCGCCGCCGAGGTCTGCGCGCGCGCCTTCAGCTCCAGCAATTGGCCCAGCAGCGTCAGCGAGATGATCACCGCCGCCGCTTCGAAGTAGACGGCGACACGGCCCATCGAGATGAAGGAGTCCGGGAACACCTGCGGCGCAACGGTGGCCACCACGCTGTAGACGAAGGCCGAACCCGTGCCCAGGCTGATCAGCGTCCACATGTTGGGGCTGCGGTTCACGACGGACTGCGCACCGCGCACGAAGAACGGCCGGCCGGCCCACAGCACGATCGGCACGGTCAGCACCAGTTCCAGCCAGGTCTGTTTGCCCATGGCCATCCAGCCGAGCTGGTGGCCGAACATCGCCAGCACCGTCACGACCACCGTCAGCGGCAAAGTCCACCAGAAGCGGCGCGTGAAGTCCGCCAATTCCGGGTTGTCTTCCTCGTCCAGGCTGGGCAGCACGGGCTCGAGCGTCATGCCGCACTTGGGGCAGTCGCCCGGGTGATCCTGACGGATCTCCGGGTGCATCGGGCAGGTGTAGATCGTTCCGGCCGCAGCGGCAGAGGTGGGCTCGGCAGGGGCGGCCACAGGCGCCAGGTACTTCTGCGGCTGCGCCAGGAACTTCGTGCGGCAGCCGACGCTGCAGAACCCATAGTGTCGGCCGGCATGCTCGGCCTGGTGTGGGGGGTCTCTGGCGACCGTCATTCCGCACACCGGATCTTTCAGCGCCTCGTCGGTGGACCCGGACGCAGGATGCTCGTGATGAACCTGCGCTGGCCCGTGCTGATGACCGGCATGGCCCCTGCGATCGCAGTGGGTGGGCATGTCCATGGTCAGCTCCTTCGAATCGTTGCGCCAGGTGTCAGCGCGAGAGAAGCATCAACCTTCCCATCGCGGGAGTGTCAAGCACCATCTTGTTGACCGCAGGGCGCCGTTGCACGAAGCGGCCGGTGTGGTCAGGCCAGTGCCGCGCGCACGCGCTCGAGTCGGGCACGCACCTCCTGTGCGACCGCTGCCATTTCAGGGTTGCTGGTCATCTGCATCACAGCGACCGGGTCCATGAAACCGACCACGAGGCCACCGTCCGCCGCTTCGCGCACGACCACGTTGCAAGGCAGTAGCAGCCCTATGTCGGGTTCGGCGGACAAGGCGCTGGGCCAGCGGCGGGTTGCAGGCGCCGAGAATCCGGTAGGGCAGGCCGTCGATGCCCAGCTTGGCTTTCATCGTGGCCTGGACGTCGATCTCGGTCAGGATCCCGAAGCCCTCGGCCTTCAGCGCTTCCGTCACCTGCGCCAGCGCACTCGCGAAGTCCTGCTTCGGCAGGACGCAATGGAATCCTTAGCCTGAAGGGGTCGATGCATGGGTCGCATCAGGCGTGCTGTTCATGGCGTCGCCCTCACTGGCCCCGCTGCGGCGGGAGGCATCCGGTCGGCCATCATGTCCATCATCATCTGCACCATGGCCATGTGGTCCACCATCATCTGGTGGCGCGTGGCCATGTCGGCCGGCATGCCCGTGCCGTCACCCATGCCGGCCATCGGAGCGGCGCCGCCGTGCGAACCCATCATGCCCATGCCCCCCGTGCCACTGCCGGCTTGCATGCCGTGCATTTCCTTCATCATGGCCATGCCGCCTTGCATGGCCTTCATGTGATCGGCCATCAAGGCCTGGCGTTCTGCGGGCGCGGCCTTCGCCATCTTCTGATGCATCTCCTGCGTAGCCTTCATGCGGGGCTCTATGGCAGCCGTTGATCCGGCCGCACCCATCGCCATGGGCGCCGTGCCGGCGGAGGCTGGCGTGGCATTCATGTATCCGGGGCTTGCGCAGGCGGCCGCGAGGGTGGCGACGGACAGGGCGACAAGGGTGCGTACGACGTGCATGGGGAACTCCTGACGGGTTGAGGCTTGTCGTCAGGAAGCCTGGCGGCCGAGGTGAGTGCCGCGTGGGCTCACTATGTCGCCTGCGCAACGAGAGTGAATCCAAACGCGTGAAAGCGGGAAACTCAAATTACGAGCAACCCACCCCGGCGTCTGTGCGGCACCGAACCTGCGCAGACCTGTCGGGCAGGTCGAGCGAACGCCCCTGGAAGTGCACATCCCGGCTGCGGACGTGTGATGAGAGCCTAGGCGTCCGCAAACCGCTCGCTCAGCGACAGCAGCAGCCGCTGCGGGGCGCAGACCGCTCCACCGGCGCCGCTCCGTCGTCAACCGGCACGGGCGTGTAGCCGGCCTCACGAATGGCGTCGCTCAGCTCAGTCCCGTTCGACTCGGCCGGTTCGATCCGTACCCGGCGCGTCGCCAGGTCAACAGTGACCTGGGCGTCCTGGTCGATCGCTCGGACTGCCTTGGTGATGCTGCTGACGCAATGCCCGCAGGTCATGTCGTGGACTTCGAAGGTGATCATTTGATCTCCAGTAGCTTTTCGAGAGGTCCACTTTCATCCTTCCCACCGTGGGAGGGTCAAGCCCTTTCGCAACAAAGGGCCGAACGCGTGGTCCGCGCTTGACCTTGGCGCAGTGGGAAGGGCCAAGCGCGCTCCGCGCGTCGAAGCACGCCCCGTGCCCGCTCCGACCCACTGGCCTTGCCCTGGCCTTGCTCATGATGTTCGCTGCCGCACAGACCTGACCGACAGGCCGGCGCAAGCTGATCAGTGGTGAACGGGTTTGCAGTTCCTTGTGCGGAAGCTACCGGCCATCGTCGCCATTGAATGGGCAGGGGAGAGCTTGGCACCCCGGCCCTGAATCGATTGCTCATCGAAGGAATGATATGAAAAGCCTGTTTGCACCCCCGGTCGGCGTCGCTGCCCTGCTGGCCACCGGTGTCGCTTCAGCGCAGAGCGGCTCCATGATGAATGGTGGCCATTGGGGCGGCGCCTGGATGGGTGGCTACGGTGGCGTTTGGGTGCCCGTGCTGCTCGTCGTCGTCGTCGGGCTCGTGGCCTGGATCGTCATGCAGAAGCGCAAGTGATCGCGGTCGGTGTCCACGTTGCGTTCCCGCTTCGATGCGGCACGCATCAGTGAGATCTCCACACCCGAGGCCGAGATGAACAATTCAACGCGACGTGCCGGCCTCGGTATCAGCCTGGGCCTCTTCGCTGCGGCACTTCTGCTGTCGTGGCTGACACAAGGCACGGGGGTCGTCAGGAACGACCTCGCCCGCAACATCTACATCCCCGACGACCTGACGATGCCCTTGCAGGTCATGGTCGCCTACAACGGCAAGGACGTGTTCTTTCGCTACCGCTGGCCGGCGCGGCAGCCTTCGATCTACCACGACATGGTGAAGTTCGAGGGCGGCAAATGGGTGCGCTACGGGACCAGCGTGCCCGGACCGCAGACGCAGGGCATCTACGAGGACCGCGTGTCGATGATGGTGGACGACGGCAGCGTGCCCGAATTCGCCCGCTATGGCGGCTACATCACCATCGGCGACGGCATGCGTTTCTTCACCAGCGAGGCCAAGGCCGACGAGGTGAAGGCGCATCCCTATCTGGGCGGCAAGCGCAAGCAGGAGGAGGTCCGCAAGTACCTGCCGGCGACGCGCAAGGACATCAACGACTGGCGTTCCGTCGTCCCCGAGGACGAACTGGCCGCGCTGCGCCAGGGCGGGTATTTCCTCGACCTGTGGCACTGGCGGGCGCATCGCTCGAACCCGATCGATGTCTCCGACGACGAGGTCATCTTCGATGTTCGGTCCGGCGACGCCGGCGAGGGGCCGTTCACAGCCAATTGGGACGCGGAAGCGAAGCAGCCGAAGTTCATGCTTGATCCGCAGAAGACCCAGCGCCGGGCGTTGAAGTGGGACGATCTCGTCCAGCGCAAGCTCGGCCTCGACGATGTCTACTTCATCAACGAGGACACCGCGGCACCCTTCGACGCGACCCATGCCTGGCAGGAAGGAGACACCATCCCGCGCCGTCTGCTGCGCCGCGGCGATGGCTCGCATGCCGACATCACGGTGCTGGGTAGGGGCCTTTGGAAGGACGGCTTCTGGGACGTGACCCTCAAACGCGCCATGGACACCGGACACCCGCTGGACGACAAGATCCTGGTCGACAAGCGCGTCTACAACCTCGCTTTCGCGGTCCACCGGTACGCGGTGGGCAGTCGCTGGCACAACATCTCGCTGCCGATCACTCTGGGCCTGGGCCGTGAGGCCGACCTGGTCGCCAGCCGGTTCGAAGGCGATGGTCCGGCGTGGGACCAGCCGTGGCACGCGGTGACGCTGTTCTACCCCGGCCAGGTCAGCTGGCCGATGCTCAACAGCGCCAGGCATGCCGGCGCCGAAGACATCCAGAAGGGCGTGCCCGTCAAGTACCGCCACAGCGAAAACCAGCTCGCCCACTACGGCGTCGAAGCGGAGTTCGCCGCCGACATCCGCCGCCAATGGCTCTTCACCCTGTTTGCAGGTGTCATGCTGATTGCCGGCTTCGGCTTCGCCCTCAATCAGTGGCTCAAGCGAAGCCCGGGAGCTTGACCATGGCCGCTTATCACATCGTTCTCGTTCACTTTCCGATTGCGCTGTGGATGACGGCGACTATGGCCATTCTGCTCCGTGCGTTCTCCGATGGTGAGCTGGCCCAGGCCGTCGATCGCGCTCTCGTCCCGCTGCTGACGGTTGCTCTGATCTCGGGCCTGGTGGCCTTCGCCGTCGGTCTCATGGTGTGGCCGTGGGAGTCGATCTCGTCGACGCCGCTGGGCCGCAACCACGTCTTGCTCGCGTCGTGGACGGTGGCGTACTGGGCCTTGCTGCTGGTCACACGGTGGCTGCGCGGCCAGGCCGTGTGGGTCGGCACCTCGCGCTGGATCATGGCGGGACTGGCGCTCCTGGGCAGCGTGCTGCTCGGCATCACCGGCACTCTGGGCGGTCACCTGGTGGGCATCTACACGGAAGTGGCGAATGCGCTGCGCTGGCTCGGCTGGGAAGTGTTCACGACCTTCTACATACCGCACGCCACGCTGGCGGCGATCGGCGTTATCACGCTGCTGCTGGTCGGGCTGGGGCTGTGGGGACGGCGCGCCAGCGCGAGCCCGAGCGCCTGACCCGAGGCGTTGTCGGTCCCTCGTACTTGTGGTTTCCGCCCGCGGGGTCGCTTATCGGAAGATGCCGGCGCCGGCCATGGACATCACCATGCCCATCATCAGCAGCCAGCACACGGCACGGATGACCACGCCGCGCGGTGCAGGCTCTGGCCAGGCAGGCGCTGTTCCACGGTCGATACCGTAATCCACGAGGCCGATCGGCAATCGCAAATCCCCTCTTGCGGGCCGGGGCGGGTGGTCGTCGGTCTTATGTTCAGTCCGGTCGGACGGGCGCGCCGCCTGCCGTCACGCTACGAAGTCGACAACCGCGTTTCACTCCAGGAGACGCACTGTGACGAAGATCCTTCACCTTCTGCTGGGCGCCGCTGCATTGTTCGCATTCTCGGGCGTCAACGCCGGCGACATGTACCCCTGGCGAAACCACGCTGCGCCGTATGCGTTCCTCTTCGGAAATGACTTCGATACCCACCAGCAAACGCGCCAGCGCGGCGACGGCAGCCTGTGGGGGTTCTTCTATGTCCGCTATACAGGGGTCGTCACGGCCGACGGCTACCCGGTGGCCGGCCACGTCAACTGCGACGCCATGCCCGGCGACTGCGTGGTCGGGTGGATGATGGAGGGCAAGCCGGCGCACGCGATGTTCTCGCACCACCCGATGCACGACCACCCGATATTCACGATGCCTCGGGCCGAGATTCCGCAACCTGGTGCCAACTCGCACCTCCACTGGACGGGCATGGAGATGCCGCATCACCATGCGCAGGGGTTTGTGCTTCAGCTGACGGCAAAGAACCGCTTCTGCTTCGTCCACCATGGCGCCGAAAACGCGATGGGCGGAGCGACTTGCAGCGCCAATGGCGGCGTGCCCGTCGTGCCGGGCGTCGACATCGCGACCCACCTGAACATCATCCCGGGCGAAGCGCACGCGATGTGAATCGCCAGCGACCCTGCACGTCCCTCGAGGTACCCCTTCACGGGCGTGACGAAGGTGGCTTCCACAGGGTCGTCGGCATACCCGGCTACACGGCCGCTTTCGTTCGGTGGCGGTCGACCCGGCGAACCCCTGCAACGAGGCCTCATCCGGACGGGCTGCGGCCCGCGTCCGCTGGGTCGGCCCAGCCCGCATCCGGCGCTGGCCCTCTGTGCGAACCGTAGCGCCGCGCGCGCCGTCGCAAGGGCCTTTCGCGGCATAAACGGCTGCCTTCCCGCCGCCGTTTCACTCCGGCGGGCCCCTTCCATTTATTCCACGGTGCCCTGGCGCCCGCGCCTGCTCGCGGCGCTCCTGGTATCGCACGGCGACCGACGAATGCGGGGCACGAGCCTGCTCGACAGCACACCCAACGCCGAGGGATCAACAGCCCTTCCAGACGAGGAAGCGGCTCCCTCGGAAAACAGGGCAGGCGGTTTCCGGACTTGGAAGCCAGGCGAGGTCTTGATGCAAGGCGAGATTCAAGGCAGCGAGCGGGCGCGGCGCCGTTTACGAATTGTTGCCGTGTCGTTCCGAACCTGGGCCATTCCCTGGCCCGGCGTGCCGCCGTGAGCCGTGGTCGCAGGACGTTCGCGGAGTGTCATCGACCCATGGAGTTCATCGTCATGGAACACACGACGGAGTTGTTGTCGGTGCCGCTGGCCAGCCTGGTGCCGTCGCGGTTCAACGTTCGGCGTCACTCGGTCGGTCAGGTCGAGGAACTGGCGGCGCTGATCGAGGCGCAGGGGCTGCTGCACAACCTGATGGTCACGGAGCAGGAGCTTGGCCGGGGCAAGGCGCGCAAGGCGAGGTTTGCGGTCGCGGCGGGCGAGCGGCGTCGGCGCGCGGCCACGTCCTCGATGCCCTTGCGCCAGGTTGACCGTGAATGCGCTGCCGGGCACGGGCGCGCCGGCCCATGCGAACGCCATCGCCGCTGCGGTCGGTCTGGACATGGCCGACTGGTGGGAGCTCGCCGCCGAGGGCTGCCTGAACCACGTGCCGAAGGCGCAGATCGTCCAGGCACTCAAGGCGGCCGGTCCTGACCTCGCCGGTGGCGGTGTGGAGGCGATGAAGAAGAATCGCTCGTGATTGCACCGGCATCGCGGCTGGCGGGCAAGCGCTGGCTGCCGGAGCCGCTGCGTCGATCACCAAGTTGACGGGTCGCGTGGGCGGAGTGAACCCGCCCACGCGACCCGGGTCGGAGGAGTCATGTGGCTGCTGGTTGCTCGCGAACCCCGGCCGGACGCGCCTGACTGGCCCGGCCGGCGCGTGCTCGCGGCCGTCGATGCGGTCGTGTGGCCGCTGCTGTGGGTGTTGGTCTTGCGGCATGCGCCGGGGCCTGTCGGCCTGGTGGGGCCCCTCGTTGTGGCCGTCGCTGCGCTACTGGCGCTGGGTCGGCTTCACCGCGCGCTGTGGGTCAACCATCGGTATTGGTTCACGACTTGGCGGTGGGCGAAGGTGCTCGGTGGGATGCTCCTGCTGGGAGCGCTCCTGAAGCTGGCGATGTTGGCGTAGCTTTGCCGCTGCACCGCCTGCACCGCCTGCATCGGACAGGCGGCGATCCGATTCAGTGCGAGACGGTGGGGCGTCCAGCACTCCACTGCTCGAGGTCGATGCGACGCCATGCAACGGCACGCTTGGCCAGGCGCACGGGCGACGGGAACTCATGCTCGGCCATCAGCCGGTAGATCGTGGACCGGCCGAGCCCGGTCATGCGCACGACGGCGGCCATGCGGACGAAGACCGCGGGCGGCGTATCCACCGCAGGCGGCTTGGACTCGATCTGCGTCTGGCTCATCAGGCAGCTCCTGGGATGCGTCTGAGTAGCACTCTAGGTGCTGCGAGCGGGCCCGGTGGCGATGACTTTGGCCCGAAAAGTGTCGTGTGCCGCGCGGCGGCCCGGCTACGCGCGTGGCTCGAACCAGGGACCTGCGGATTGACCGGCCACGTCCTGTCAGCTACGGATGGCGCTGATACTGCTAGCGTTGAGCCGTCGCAAACGGTGGTCCTGACCGACTTGGGTCGCAATCACCTTGTTTTTTGTGGGTAGGTAAGGGGTAAGAAGGCCGCAACGGTCTACAGGCGTTGCAATGACTAGCTGTTTGTAAGACGTTCATCCGCCAACATGCAAGCAGACACGGGCCTTCGGGCCCGTGTTTCGTTGTGCCCCCAGGGCGGGCCCACTCCGAACGATGCGCTATCTCGCCGGTCGCCGCTGGTCGGGGCGAACAGGTGGAGACAGCCACGCTTCGGCGGCGTCCGTGTCCGCGCGTTGCCCGGCGGCATCGAACAAGGGCAGTTCGAAATCGTTCCACCCGCGCACGCCCGTCTTCAACGAGAAGACATTCGCGTAGCCCATCGTCTGCATCACGTCGGCGGCCAGAATCGAGCGCTGGCCCGATCGACACACGACCACGATGTCTGACCGCCGAGCGCGAGCCAGCGCGGGCACGGTGGTGTCGTAGTCCCACTCGCACGCCTGTTCCAGCACGCCACGCGGTACGTTGAGAGACCCCGCGAGGTGCAGCAGCGCGAATTCTTCCGGCTCGCGTACATCGAGCAGCAGCGGTGCAGGCTCCTTCGCAAGACGGTCACGCAGATCCCAGGGCATGATCTCCTTCACGCGGGTCAGCGCGTCAGCGACGATGTCGAGATAGCGTTTCATGTCCGGCAAGAAGACGCAGGGTACCGCATCGGCGCCAGCGGCCCGGTACGGATCTGCCAACCAGCTCCCCGACTCGCTGACGCCGCCTGCGCAGGTGAAAGGCGGAACGCGGAGACGGCGCGGGACAGGCGGCCGGCCTGCTCGCTGAGGCACGGGCCGCAACGGTTGGATATCGGATGCCTTCGACGGGATTTCAGGTCGACCGATGCATCGACGAGTGGCGAATGGGCCAAGGTCTGCACCCCGGATTCCCGTCTTGCGGCCCTGACGGTGGCAACTGAGAATCGACCACCGCGATGGCAATGAATCCGAACCCAGAAGACCGGCAGGTTCTGCCCAGCGGCCGCTGGCAGGACCTGACGACGACCGATTTCACCCGCGTCGATGCGGCGCGCACGATCGCGCTGCTGCCGGTGGCGGCCATCGAGCAACATGGCCCGCACCTGCCGCTGGCCACCGACGCCCTCATCAACCAGGGCGTGGTGGCCCAGGCACTGCGGCGGCTGCCCGCCACGGCCTCGGTGCTGGTGCTGCCGGCGCTGGACATCGGCGACAGCCTGGAGCACAGCGCCTTCCCCGGCACGCTGAGCGCCGATCTCGACGCCCTGCTGGGGCTGTGGCTGGCGGTGGGCCGCGGCGTGGTGCGTGCCGGTGTGAAGAAGCTGGTGATCTTCAACAGCCACGGCGGCCAGCGTGCGCACGTCGACCTGGCCGCGCTGCGCCTGCGCGTGGCGCATGGCCTGCTGGTGGTGCGCGCGCACAGCTTTTCCTTCGGCGTGCCGCCGGGCCTGTTCGATGCCGACGAACTGGCGCACGGCCTGCACGGTGGTGCCGTCGAGACCTCGCTCATCCTGCACCTGCGGCCCGAACTGGTGCGGCGCGAGGCGCTGGCCGACTTCCCTTCCTTCGGCGCCCGGCTGGCGGCCCGCGGCGGGCTGCTGGGGGCCGAGAAGCCGGTCGGCATCGCCTGGATGGCGCAGGATCTCAACCCCCGCGGCGCCTGCGGCAACGCCGCCGCCGCCAGCGCCGAGAAGGGCGGCGTGTTGCTCGATCACCTGGCGGCACGGCTGGTGCAGCTGCTGGCCGAGGTCGAGGCCCTGCCCGTGCCGACGGAATGAACCCGACCGGCCGGCCCGCAGGGCGCGCGGTGCGCGAGCCGGCGCCGCCCGGTCAGTCGTCGGCGCCCAGGTGTCCCGCCCGTTGCTTGGTCTGCACGTAGCGTGCGTTGTGGCGGTTGACCGGCGCGTGCAGCGGCAGCCGGCCGACGACGTCGATGCCGGCGCTGCGCAGGGCGTCGATCTTCTGCGGGTTGTTGGTCAGCAGCCGGATGCGCGTGTAGCCCAGTTCGCGCAGCATGGCCGCCGCGGTCTGGAAGTCGCGCTCGTCGTCGCGGAAGCCCAGGTGCCGGTCGGCCTGCAGCGTGTCGAGCCCGGCGTCCTGCAGCCGGTAGGCGCGCAGCTTGTTGGCCAGTCCTGTGCCGCGGCCTTCCTGCGCCAGGTACAGCAGCACGCCGCCGGTTTCGGCCAGGCGCGCGATGGCGCCGTGCAGCTGGGGACCGCAGTCGCAGCGCAGGCTGTCCAGCAGGTCGCCGGTGAAGCAGGACGAATGCAGCCGCACCGGCACGGGTTCAGCCGCGGCCGGCCGGCCGACGACGACGGCGACGTGTTCGGCGTCGCCGTCGAGTTCGCGGAACAGCACCAGCGTGCAGTCCTCGTGCGCCGCGATCGCCACCTGGGCGTCGCTGACCCGGCGCAGCGCCCCGGCACGCTCCGGTGTGGCCAGCGCCACCTCGGCGGCGTCGAGTTGCAGCACCTGCGCTGCGTCGAGCAAGGCGCCTTGCGCCGACGGCAAGGACGTGACCACCAGGGCCGGCACGAGGCGGGCGCGTTTGCACAGCTGCAGCGCGGCAACCATGGCCGCGTCGGCGACCTCGCCGTCGCCGAGCAGGGAGCGCTCGACGCTGCCCGGCGTGACCGCGGCCAGTTGCTGCAGCTGCGCCACGGAGACCGCTGCCGTCAGCGCCAGCGCGCGTGGCGTCGACGCATCGGGCCAGCCCATCG
>JACZKT010000415.1 GCA_014859905.1 Rubrivivax sp. | reverse complement strand
GCCGCGAACCAGGCCCAGTGCGACAGCGGCGTGACGAGCAGGAAGACCAGGTTGCCGGTGACCTTGCTCTGGATCAACGAGCTGGAGCTGTTGGCGAAGGCGTTCTGCAGCACGCTCATCATCACCAGCCCCGGGATCAGGAAGCTGGTGTAGCCCACGCCCGGGTAGACCTCGACCCGGCCCTCCAGCACGTGGCCGAAGATCATCAGGTACAGCACCGCCGTGAGCACCGGCGCAGCCACGGTCTGCACCGCCACCTTCCAGAAGCGCAGGATCTCCTTGCGGAACAGCGTGCCGGCGCCAGCGAATCTCATGTCGACGGGCTCTGCATGATTTCGAGGAACACGTCTTCGAGGTCGGCGCGGCCGATCTCGAGGTCTTCGACCTTCACGCCCGCGGCGCGCAGCGTCGCGAGCAGGCTTTCGACCTCGGCCGCGTCGCGCGCCTTGACCTGCACGGTGCGGCCGGTGACGCGCGCCACCGCGGCGATGGCCGGCGGCAGTGCGGCAGCGGTCTTGAAGCGCAGCATGGTGCTGGCGCGGCCGGCGAGCAGCGCCGAGGTCTTGTCCAGCGCCACCACGCGGCCCTGCTTGAGCATCGCGATGCGGCCGCACAGCGCCTCGGCCTCTTCGAGGTAGTGCGTCGTCAGCAGCACGGTGTGGCCCTGCTGGTTGAGGCGCGAGATGAACTGCCACAGCGTCTGCCGCAGTTCCACGTCGACACCGGCGGTGGGCTCGTCGAGCACGATCACCGGCGGCCGGTGCACCAGCGCCTGCGCCACCAGCACACGGCGCTTCATGCCGCCCGAGAGCTGGCGCATGTTGGCGCCGGCCTTGTCCGTCAGGCCCAGCTTGTGCAGCAGCTCGTCGATCCAGGCGTCGTTGCGCCGGATGCCGAAGTAGCCGCTCTGGATGCGCAGCGTTTCGCGCACCGTGAAGAAGGGATCGAACACCAGTTCCTGCGGCACGATGCCCAGCGACTGGCGCGCCGCGGCGTAGTCGGCCACGACGTCGTGGCCCATCACCGTGACGCTGCCGCTGCTGGCCCGCGCCAGACCGGCCAGCACCGAGATCAGGGTCGTCTTGCCGGCGCCGTTGGGGCCGAGCAGGCCGAAGAATTCGCCCTGCTCGATGTCGAAGCTGACGCCGTCGAGCGCGCGCAGCGGGCCGCGCGCGCCGCTGTAAACCTTGGAGACCTTGTCGAAGCGGACCGCGGGCATGGAGCGCGGGATTGTAGGCAGGTCGCGAAGGCGGCGCGGATGCCAGAATGCCCGCCCATGGCGACCACGAAAAAGCCGCGCCGCACTGCCGAACGCATCCTCGAGGTCACGCTCGAGCTGTTCAACCGCTTCGGCGAGCCCAACGTCAGCACGACGCTGATCTCGGCCGAGCTCGGCATCAGCCCCGGCAACCTGTACTACCACTACCCGGCCAAGGACGAGCTGATCAACACGCTGTTCGGCCGCTACGAGCAGGCGCTCAACGAGCTGCTGCAAGCCGCCGACGGCGTCGAGAACGTCGAGGACGCGTGGCTCTTCTTCCACATGCTCTTCGAGCTGATCTGGAGTTACCGCTTCCTCTACCGCGACCTCAACGACCTGCTCAGCAAGAACCGGCGGCTGGAAACGCACTTCCAGTTCGTGCTGAAGAACAAGACCCGTGCGGTGCGCTCGCTGCTCGACGGCCTGTCGCGCAGCGGCGCGGTGCGCATCAGCGGCGACGAAGCGGCGCCTGTGTCGACCTCGATGGTGGTGCTGCTGACCTACTGGTTGAGCTACGAATACGTGCGCGAGCCGCGCAAGGCGCTGGAGCCGGCCAGCGCCGCCGCCGCGATGGCGCGCGGCGCGTACCACACGCTGAGCCTGCTGCTGCCGTTCCTGGACACCGCATCACGCGCGCACCTGCACACGCTGGTCGGCTCCTACATCGCGCCGGACCCCGGACCCTAGTTCAAGCGTCGTGGAACGACGGCCACCATCCGGGGTTAGCCGGCACTGAGGCGCGACCGCCAGTAGCCGGGCTTTCGCCGGAACGGCGCGACTGCAAGGACGACGACCTCGTCTTCGCGAACCACGTACACGATGGAGAACTTGAACTTGCCGGGAAAGACCCGTCGCGTTCCGAATTTGTACGGAAAGCCGGCATCCGGAAATTCTGCTGCCAGAGCCTCGGCCTTCTGCACGGACTCGTCAAACCGCCTGCCGAGGCGTGGGCTGACTGTTGTGAAGTACGCAACCTCGTGGAGGAACTCTTCACGCGCCTCGTCGACGTATCGGACGACCTTCACCGCTGATAGATCTTGCGGGCCTCGGCATGAAGGTCTACGGCAGAAACCAGCCGCGCAGTCCCGGATTCGACGGCCTTCAGGCGCTTCTGAATCTCCTGATCCCAGTCATCTCCCAGCGGCTCATCGGCTTCGTCGGGTAGCGAGGCGAGCAGAAGGTCTGCAAGGCGCGCCCTATCCTCCGGCGAGAGTGCTATGGCTTGGCTGGTGAGCTGCTCGAGGGGGGTGGGCATGGGCGACTCGGGTTCCGCGAGTGGAGAGTGTAGCGCTGGGGCTCGTGTGGGACCTGTACGAGGGTGGCTTGTGCCGTCAACGTTCGAGCTAAGCGGGCGACGACGGCAGGACGCCAGGCCCGGGCTGGTGAAAATGTACCGCGTACCACCAGCCCGGGCCTAG
>JACZKT010000414.1 GCA_014859905.1 Rubrivivax sp. | reverse complement strand
GCGCCAGTTGCTTCGCCCGTCGCCGCCGCGCCCGTACCCGCCTCGGCTCCCGAGCCCAGAGCCGCCGCTGCGCCGCTGACTGCCGCCGGCATCCGCCAGGCCTTTGCCGACCTGCTGGGTGCCAAGGCGGTGCAGCGCTGGCTGCTGCTCGACGACTTTGCGCGCCGCTTCGTGGCCACAGTGGACAACCTCGGTCGTTCACAGGCGCCGTCGATGCTTTGGCCGATTCATCCGGTCGCCGGCCGCGTCGCGGTCATCGAGCACGGCGGCCGCACGGTGATCGACGCCGACAACGCCCTGCGCTACACACCTTTCGTGCAATGGATCGAACAGGTCGACAGCGCCGCTGCGGTGGATCTGTACGTGCGCCTCCTGCCGCTGCTGCAGCAGGCCTATGAAGAGCTGGGTTTCCCCGGACGCCGTTTCCACACGCGGCTGCTGGAGGTCGTCGATCACCTGCTCGACGCCCCCGAGTCACCGACGCTCATCGAGGTCCGGCTGACCGACGTCAAGGGGCCCATCCCCTCGCTGCGGCCCTGGGTGCGTTACGAATTCGCCGACGCGGCGCTGGAATCGGCCAGCGCGGGCCACAAGCTCATGGTGCGTGTCGGTGCGCCCAACCAGCGCCGCCTGAAGGCCAAGCTCGTGGAGTTGCGCGCGGAACTGGTGCGGCGAGCGAGGGAGTGACGCGACAGGCGACAGGGTTTGGCTCCCCGCCACCCCCGCATCGGGCCGGCCCGCCCGACATCACCAGGCCCGGCCACCTTGTTGCAGCGCCCGACGCGCCAGCAGGAAGGTCGCCGCGTTCCAGCTTTGACCTGCCATGCCCATGGGCACCCCCGAGCGGCCATGAAACCACTCGGTGAAACGCCAGCCGTCGAGAGCGTTCACGCGTGCGAGTTCGCCGAGTTGCTGCCAGGCCATGTCGCGCAGGCCCAGCCGGGCCAGCGCCATGACCCAGAACCCCCCCACGAACGGCCAGACACCGCCGTTGTGGTACTGGTGCACCCGGTTCTGCTGGTGGCGCGCCATGTAGGGCCGCCACAGTTCATGTTCGCGCGACAGCGGATGCAGCACCACCCGTATCGGATACGGTGCGCTGGCGCGGGCGGAGGCGAGGGTCTGCACGATGCCGTGGCCCTTGGACTCGCCGGCCGCTCCGCACAGGATGGCCAGCACGTTGCCGAACACGTCGCCCTCGTTGCCGGCAAAGGCCAGGTTGACGAAGCTGAGATACAGCCCGCCGTCGCGCCGGCCGCGGCGCGCGTAATGCCTCAGCAGCCGCGCCCGGTGGTATTCGGGCAGGTCGTGCTGGAAGGGGTCGAACAGGTGCTTGAAGTGGTGCTGGGTGGCCTCGGCGTCGGCCAGCGCAAAGCGCCGCTTGACCTCGACCCACAGGGCATTGGTGTAGAGAACGTAGCCCGAGCGCGGCATGATGTCGGCCCAGTCGCTGGCCTCGTTCTGCTGCAGCAGCCGGAAGTGCTGGTGTTCCTGCGCCAGCAGCCAGCCGATCGCGCGCGCGACGCCGTCCTGCCAGCGTGCGGCGCCGACCGTGCCGTGGCGCCGCAGGTGGTCCACCGCGATCAGCCACCACAGCGTGGCGTCGATGCAGCCCAGGTACCAGAAGTCGGCGTCGCGGCCGTCGGGGTCGACGTACTTCGGGATCTGGCCGTTGCCGGCCTGCTCACGGGCCAGCGCGTCCAGGGTGTCGATGGCGCCCTGCTCGAGCCTCGCATCGCCGCTGCCGCACATTGCCAGCGCGCAGATGGCACCGTCGCGGCCGAAGATGCGCGTGTAGCGGCGGGCCTCGGCAGCCCCGGTGCGGCTGGCGGCCAGGATGCCGTGCGCGGAGAGATTGCGCTCCAGCAGCGCCAGCGATTCGCGCGCGCAGGCCTCGATCGCCGCCGCGGTCGTGGTCGCTGCATCGCCTGTGGTTTCGGATCGGTTCAAGGGGGCCCCGGCCAGGCGCCGAACAGCGCCGCGACCGGGAATTCCGTCAGCACCGAGGCCAGCGGCAGGCTGGCCGCCGTCGGTGTGTCGCCGCCGGCGGTCAGTGCGTGGCGCCGACCACTGATGGCGTCCTCGAGCCAGGGCACCTGTGCGTTGGTGGCCGCGGCATCGGCCTCGGGCCAGACGACGGCAGTGTCAGCCCAGTCGACGCCCTGCGGTGCCGCGCCCACCGGGCAACCCAGCGACGCATACAGCCGCGCCGCGATGACGACGAGCCAAGCCCCGCCGTGACGTCGCCCAAAGGCCACGATGTGTCGCGCATGGGTGCCTCGCACCTCGAGCGGCACGTACTCGGACTGCCGCAGCATGGCGTCGTGCTCGCGGCGCAGCTGCAGTGCGCGCCAGGTGACCCAGAACTTGGCGCGGCCGTCCACCGCATGTGCCACCAACTCGCGCAGCGCTGCGCCGCGGTCGGGCAGCGCGAGCAGCTGGCGCGACTCCTCGATGAGGCGGCGGCGCTGCGCGAAGTCGATGGGGCGGCGGTTGTCCGGGTCCACCAGCGACAGCCCGATGAGCTCGTGGCCCTGGTAGAAGTCGGGCACCCCCGGCGACAGGGTCTTGACGACGGCCAGCGTCAGGCCGTTGAGCGCGCCGTACCAGGCGATCACTTCGGCGTTCGACTGCAGGTCGGCCAGGAACAGGTTGCCCTCGCGCCGGCCCAGCAGCGCCTGCACGAAAGCCGCGAGAGCGGCTTCGTAGGCCTCGTTGGGGTTCATCCAGCTGCTGACCGCCTTTGATTCGCGCACCGACTTGAGCATCGCCTGCTGAATGCGCGCGGCGTATTCGGCCAGGCCGGCGTCGTCGATCGCTCCCGCGGGCAGGCTGCCCACCAGCAGCTGGTAGAGCAGGTATTCGTCGTTGCGCGTCGGCGCCAGCCGGGCGTTGACGGTGTGCTTGTGGCGGCGGTTCATGCGCGTCCAGCGTCGCGTGGCCAGCCGCCAGGCCGCGGGCATTTCGCTGATGACGTCGATGCGCGCGCGCACGTCTTCCGAGCGCTTGGCGTCGTGTGTCGAAGTGGTCAGCATGGCGCTCGGCCTGTGCTGAGCACGCTCACGCGTAATGGCATGGAAGGCCGCCACCGAGATACCGAAGTCGTCGGGTTCGCCACCGACGTCGTTCACCGATATCAGCCGGTGGTGACGGTACAGCGCCGTGTCTTCGATGCCCTTGGCCACCACCGGCGCGGTGTACTGCTGCAGGCGCTGCGCAAAGGCGCGGTAGCGTTCGGCCAGACCCGCCGGCGCCCCGGGCAGCGGCCGCCCCAGCAGCACCTGGCGCAGGAAGTCGAATACGCTGGCGTCGGCGGCCACGCTGCGACGGCGCGCGCGCCCGATGGCCCAGTCGATGTATTTGCGGTCCTGCCTGCTGGGCTTGTCGACGATGTAGGTGCGGTAGACCGGGAAGGACGCCACCACGTCGGCCAGCGCCTGGCGCAGCGAGTGCAGCGTGAAGTCGCGCGTGCGGCGGTCCTCGCGCGCCAACCGCAGCAAGGTGCCCGACAGCACCGTCAACTCGCCGGCCAGGCTGCCGTCCATCACGACGTGGCGGCACCGCCACGACAGGGTGTCGAAGCCCTCGAACTCGTCGGGCGCGAAGACGCGCCAGACACGGTCGAGCCGCGCCTTCGATGCCGGGTCGATGAGCAGGCCGTTGACGACGTTGGCAAAGCGATAGCCGGTCGTGCCGTGCAAGGCCCAGTCGCGCGGCACCTGCTCGTGCGCGGCGACGATCTTCTCGGCCACCACGTACAGCGGCAGCTCGGGCGGCATGCCGTCGCTGCCGGGCAAGGGCGGGGGCAGGCCCGCCACTTCGGCATAGCGCCGCTGCAGGCGGCTGAAATAGCCGGCCGGGTCGGCCAGGCCATCGGGATGGTCCAGGCGCAGGCCGTCGATGGCGCCGGCGGCAGCCAGTTCCAGGATCAACCGGTGCGTGGCCTCGAAGACCTCGGCACGCTCCATGCGCAGCGCCGCGAGCTCGTTGATATCGAAGAAGCGCCGGTAGTTGATCTCGTCGCCAGCCACCCGCCAGTGGGCCAGGCGGTAGGGCTGGGCATCGATCAGCGCACTCAGGGTGTCGAAGCTCGCACGCTCGCCAGGGCGGCCGTTGATGCGGGCAACGACGCCATCGATGGCCTGCACGAGGGCCGGTTGGCGACGCAGGCAGGCGGCCAGGCGGGCCTTCAGCGCCGACTTGTCGGCTTGCCGGCGCAGACGCGCCTGGCCGTCGGCGCCGTGGTGCGCCGGCAGACGGTCCAGCCCGTCAGCCACGGCCTGCAACTCGGCGCGGCTGCCCAGCGGCGCAGGCAAGGTCTGCAGGGCGCGGCGCAGCAGCGGCCCGTATGCCGCCGGGTCCAGCGGCATACGGTGTTCGTGGTAGCGCAGCGTGAAGTAGCCGCGCTCGGCGTCGAAAGCGAGCTGCAGCTCGCCGCGCTCGAGCACCAGGCCGTACTGGTCGCCCAGGATCGGCAGCAGCACCTTGCCCGTGAGCGCCGGGTCGGGCGAATGCCAGTCGATGTCGAAATAATTTGCATAGGTGGACGAGGCGCCGTTCTCCAGCACGTCCAGCCACCAGGCGTTGTCGCCGCCGAGCACACCCATGTGGTTGGGCACGATGTCCACGAGCAGGCCCATGCCGTGGCGGTGCAGCGCCGCCACCAGGCGGTCGAACTCATCGCGCGTGCCGAGTTCGGGGTTGAGCTCGCCATGGTCGACCACGTCGTAGCCGTGCTGGCTGCCAGGGCGCGCGCGCAGCACCGGTGAACAATACAGATGGCTGACGCCGAGGTCGGCCAGGTAGGGCACCAGCGCCGTGGCGTCGGCGAAGCGGAAGCCGGCGTGCAGTTGCACGCGGTAGGTGGCGCGCGGCACTCTGGTGCGGGCCGGCCGTGCCGTCGTCGGCGGCGCACTGCCGGCCCTGTCCTTCATGCTGCCTCCACGGCCACTTGCACCGACCACGCGGGCAGCA
>JACZKT010000413.1 GCA_014859905.1 Rubrivivax sp. | reverse complement strand
CATCGGCGCCTACCTGGCCGGCGGCAAGGCCACCTGGCCGATCACCCAGGCCGACGCCGATGCCTTCGTGCCGCCCATGGCGATCGGCGCCTCACCCTCCCCCGCTTCCAGCGAGATTCCATCATGAGCCTGTGCCCACGCTGCCAACGCCCCCTCGAAGACGAGGAGCCCTACATCTGCTGTGCCGGCCAGCAACTGCGCTGGCGCTGCGCCGACTGCCACAAGGTCAGCGAAGGTTTCGCCTTCCCCTATGGCCTGTGCCCGTTCTGCAAGGGCAAGCTCCAACTGCTCGACCGCGGCGCGATCCAGGACGACCAGGCGATGGAGGCCGTGCGCAAGGCCTTCGAGATCGAGCTCGGCGGCCACGCGTTCTACGAGCGTGCCTCGCGCGACGCCAAGGACCCCGTGCTGCAGGAACTCTTCGCTCGTTTCGCGGCCATGGAAAAGGAGCACATGGACACCCTGTCCAAGCGCTACCACGCCGAGCTGCCGACGCCGTCCGCGGATTTCCAGCTCGATCGTGCCGCCATCTTCGCCGGTGTCGAGCGCAAGCCCGAGGACCCGGCGAACCTGTTCCGCATTGCCATCGCCTTCGAGCAGCGGGCGGTCGACTTCTTCACCCGCGAGGGTGAGCGCGCGCCGGCCGGCTCGGTCGAAAGCGAGCTGTACAAGGAGCTCGCCGCCGAGGAGCGCGAGCATGTCGCGCTGCTGAGCACCGAATACCGCCGCTGGGAGAGCGGCAAGGCCGGCATCCTGTAGCCGCCGGGCGCCGCCATCACCCCCGCAACCCAGCCCGCGACCCCGCAACGCCGGCTCATTGCCCATCACGGACCAGAGAACACCATGACCGAACGCTCGCATGTGCTGGACGGCAACGAAGCCGCCGCACGCATCGCCCACCTCGCCAGCGAGGTCATCGCGATCTACCCCATCACGCCGTCGTCGACGATGGGCGAACTCGCCGACGAGTGGTCGGCCAAGGGGCGCAAGAATATCTGGGGCATGGTGCCGGAAGTCATCGAGATGCAAAGCGAGGCCGGCGCCGCGGGCGCCGTGCATGGCTCGCTGCAGGCCGGCGCGCTGACGACCACCTTCACGGCCTCGCAGGGCCTGCTGCTCAAGCTGCCCAATATGTTCAAGATCGCCGGCGAGCTGACGCCGACGGTGTTCCATATCGCCGCCCGCACGCTGGCCACGCATGCGCTGTCGATCTTCGGCGACCACAGCGACGTCATGGCCGCCCGCACCACCGGCTTCGCGCTGCTCGCATCGAGCAGCGTGCAGGAGGCCCAGGACCTGGCAATGATCGCGCACATGGCCACGCTGCAGGCGCGCGTGCCCTTCCTGCACTTCTTCGACGGCTTCCGCACCAGCCACGAGGTCAACAAGATCGAGCTGCTGTTCGAAGAAGACGTGCGCTCGCTGATCGACGACGAACTGGTCACCGCGCACCGCGAACGCGCCCTCAACCCCGACCGCCCGGTGCTGCACGGCACGGCGCAGAACCCCGATGTCTTCTTTCAGGCCCGCGAGGCCTGCAACCTCTACTACGAGGCGGTGCCGGGCATCGTGCAGCAGGCGATGGACCGTTTCGCGACGCTGACAGGCCGCCGCTACAGCCTGTTCTGGTACAGCGGCGCCCCCGATGCCGAGCGCGTGCTGGTGCAGATGGGTTCCGGCGTCGGTGCCTCGCGCGAGGCGGTGGCCAAACTCGTGGCTGCGGGCGAAAAGGTCGGTCTGCTCACCGTGCGCCTGTACCGCCCGTTCGACACGCAGGCCTTCGTCGCGGCGCTGCCGAAGACCGTGCGCGGCATCGCCGTGCTCGACCGCACCAAGGAGCCCGGTGCCATCGGCGAGCCGCTGTACCAGGACGTGGTGACCGCGCTCGTCGAGGCCTGGCCCGAAGGCACGCCGACGCCGCGCGTCATCGGTGGCCGCTACGGCCTGTCGTCCAAGGAATACACGCCGGCGATGGCCAAGGCGGCACTCGATGAACTGGTGGCAGCGAAGCCGAAGCGGCACTTCACCGTCGGCATCGTCGACGACGTCACGCACCTGTCGCTGAAGTGGGACCCCGCCTTCGAAACCGAAGCCGCCGGCGTGACGCGGGCCGTGTTCTACGGCCTGGGTGCCGACGGTACGGTGGGGGCGACCAAGAACACCGTGAAGATCATCGGCGAGAACACGCCGCTGCACGCGCAAGGCTACTTCGTCTACGACAGCAAGAAGTCCGGCGCCATCACCGTCTCGCACCTGCGCTTCGGCCCGAAGCCGATCGAATCCACCTACCTCATCGACCACGCCGATTTCGTCGCCTGCCACCAGTTCGAGTTCATGGAAAAGCTCGACGTGCTCGCGCTGGCGCGCCCGGGCGCCACCTTCTTGCTGAACAGCCCGTACGGGCCCGATCAGGTGTGGGGCAAGCTGCCGCGCGAGGCGCAGGAAAGCATCCTCGCCAAGAAACTGAAGTTCTATGTCGTCGACGCGCTCGCAGTGGCCAAGCAGGCCGGGCTGGCGGGACGCATCAACACCGTGACGCAGGCCTGTTTCTTCGCGATTTCGGGTGTGCTGCCGCGCGAGGATGCCATCGCGGAGATCAAGGCCTCGATCCGCAAGACCTACGGCAAGCGCGGCGAGACCGTGCTGGCGCGCAATTTCGCCGCCGTGGATGGGTCGCTGGCGGCGCTGCACGAAGTGCCGCTGCCGGGCCGCGCCGACTCCTTGCTCAGGCGCGCCCCGGTCGTCTCGCGCGCGGCACCCGACTTCGTGCAGCGCGTGACGGCGATGATGCTCGACGGCAAGGGCGACCTGCTGCCGGTGTCGGCGATGCCGGTCGATGGCACCTTCCCGACCGGCACCACGCAATGGGAGAAGCGCAGCATTGCGCACGAGATCCCGATCTGGGACGAGACCATCTGCACCCAGTGCGCGATCTGCCCGCTGGTGTGCCCGCATGCCGCCATCCGCATGAATGTCTTCACGGCCGATGAGATGAAGCGCGCACCGGCCGGCTTCAAGGCCGTGCCGTGGGCGCGCAAGGACGGCGGTCCGCTCGACGGCCTGATGTACAGCCTGCAGGTCGCCCCCGACGACTGCACCGGCTGCGGCATCTGCGTCGACGTCTGCCCGACGCGCAGCAAGACCGAGGTCAAGCACAAGGCGATCAACATGGCGCCCAAGCTCGAGCACCTGGAGATCGAACGCGCCAACTACGACTTCTACCTCAGCCTGCCCGAGGTGCGACCGGCGATGGACAGCATCGACGGCCTGCGCGGCTCGCAGCTGCGCAAGCCCTTGTTCGAATATTCGGGCGCTTGCTCGGGCTGCGGCGAGACGCCGTACCTCAAGCTGCTGTCGCAGCTCTACGGCGACCACCTGGTGGTGGCCAATGCCACCGGCTGCTCGTCGATCTATGGCGGCAACCTGCCCTCCACGCCCTGGTCGCAGAACGCCGCCGGCCAGGGCCCGGCGTGGGCCAACAGCCTGTTCGAGGACAACGCCGAGTTCGGCCTGGGCATGCGGCTGGCGCTCGACGCGCAGCGCGACCTGGCGCAGATGCTGGTGCGCGAGCTGCGCTCCGAGATCGGCGAGCCGCTGGCCACCGAGCTGCTGGAGTCGAAGCAGGACAACGACGAGCAGATCCGGCTGCAACGCGAGCGCGTCAAGCGGCTGAAGGCCATCCTGACGACGCTGCGCTTCCCCCAGGCGGCACGCTTGCGGGCCGTGGCCGACAGCCTGGTCGTGCGCAGCGTATGGATCATCGGCGGCGACGGCTGGGCCTACGACATCGGCTACGGCGGACTGGACCACGTCCTGGCCTCGGGGCGCAACGTCAACATCCTGGTGCTCGACACCGAGGTCTACAGCAACACCGGCGGCCAGGCGTCGAAGTCCACGCAGCGTGGCGCGGTGGCCAAGTTCGCCGCCGCCGGCAAGGCCTCAGGCAAGAAGGACCTGGGCATGATCGCCATGGCCTACGGCAACGTCTACGTGGCGCAGGTGGCGATGGGCGCCAACCCCGTGCAGACGGTGCGCACCTTCCAGGAGGCCGCAGCGTGGAACGGCCCGTCGCTGATCATCGCCTACAGCCACTGCATCGCCCACGGCATCGACATGACCACCGGCATGAGCCACCAGCGCGACCTGGTCAAGAGCGGCTACCTCACGCTGTACCACTACGACCCGCGGCTGGGCATGGGCGGCGCCGACCAGCCGCTGAAGCTCGACTCGCGCAAGCCGACGCTGCCGCTGGAGCAGGTGGCGATGAAGGAAGGCCGCTATGCGATGCTGGCGCAGTCCGACCCGGCACGGTCCAAGATGCTGATGAAAGGCGCGCAGCACGCCGCCGATGCACGCTGGCAGCTTTACGAGCAGATGGCCGGCGTGCACCGCGTGGTGACCGAGGATGTCCAGGCACCGGCCACGGGCGCCGCACCCCCGGGCGCACCGGCGGCCGCGGCCACCGACAACAAACCCGCAGCGGCACCCACGCCGGAGGCAACATCATGAGCGTCGATCTCCGTACCCGCTACATGGGCCTGGAACTCAAGCACCCCATCGTGGCGTCGGCGTCGCCGCTGACGGGTTCGATCGAGAGCCTGCAACGGCTGCAGGATGCCGGCGTCGCCGCCGTCGTGCTGCCGTCGCTGTTCGAGGAGCAGATCGAGCACGAGGAGATGGCGACCCACGAGCTCATGATGTTTGGCGCCGAACTGTCGCCCGAAGCGCATGGTTTCTTCCCCGAAATGCAGAACTACCCCACCGGGCCCGAGCGCTATCTGAAGCTGATCGCCGACGCCAAGCAGTCGCTGTCGGTGCCGGTGATCGCCAGCCTGAACGGCCATACGCCGGGTGGCTGGACCAGCATCGCGCGCCAGCTCCAGGAAGCCGGCGCCGACGCGATCGAGCTGAACGTCTATTTCCTGGCCGCCAGCGTGGACGACACCAGTGCCGAGGTCGAGCAGCGCTATGTCGATCTGGTCGCGTCGGTGACGCGCCAGGTCGGCATACCCGTGGCCGTCAAGGTGGCGCCCTATTTCAGCGCCATGGCCAATATGGCGAAAAGGCTGACGACGGCTGGTGCATCGGGATTGGTGCTGTTCAACCGTTTCCTGCAGCCCGACATCGTGCTCGACGATCTCGAGGTGTCACCGCACCTGGTGTTGTCGACCTCCGATGAACTGCGCCTGGCGCTGCGCTGGATTGCCATCCTGCGCGGTCGCGTCGACGCCAGCCTGGCCGCCACCGGCGGCGCGCACACGCCCGAGGACGTGCTCAAGCTGCTGCTGGCGGGCGCCGATTGCGTGATGCTGGCCAGCAGCCTGCTCACCAAGGGCCCGGGCCACGTCGACACCCTGGTGCGCGGTGTGCGGGCCTGGATGACCGAGCGCGACTACACGTCGGTGGCACAGATGAAGGGTTCGCTGTCGCAGCAGTCGTGCCCCGACCCCGACGCCTTCGAACGCGCGAATTACATGCGGGCCTTGACGTCCTACACCAGCGAGTTTGTATAGTCGCCCGCGGCAGACCCGCCTCATACCGACCATGAACAGGAGATCAAGATGGCATTGATGATCAACGACGACTGCACCGCATGCGACGCCTGCGTGGAGCCGTGCCCGAACGACGCGATCAGCGTCGGCTCGCCCATCTACATCATCGACCCGGCCAAGTGCACGGAGTGCGTGGGCGCCCACGACGAGCCGCAGTGCATCGACGTCTGCCCGGCCGACTGCATCATCCCCGACCCGAACCACGTCGAAACGCGCGATCAGCTGCAGGCCAAGTACGAGAGCCTGCACGGTTGAACAGGCGGGGCGATCCCGGTGGTCGTCACGACTTCGCCCCCTGGGGCAGCCTGCCGATCGAAGCCACCGGCACGCTGGCCTCCTCGTTCCAGGCATCGAGTTCTGTGCGGACGTGTTCGCGCATCTGCTCGCGCACGCCGTTCACCGAGTTGAAGAACTCGGCCATCATCAGCACCCAGCAGTACATGCCCAGCGGCGTGAGCCGGATCGCGTCTGCGTCGTGGCGCGTCGCTCCGATGAGGCGCATCGCCGCCAGCTCCGGGGCCATGCGTACGGCGAATGCGCGCCCGTAGCGCTTCTCGACGTAGTCGTGGCGCAACTGGCCACCGAAAAGCCGCACGAGGAAGTCGTAACGCATGCGCTCCTTCAGGCCGAGCTTGCGGCGCTGCGTGATGCCGCTGCGGCCGCCTTCGACGCGGCGACAGTAATGTTTGAGCGAAAACGTCGTCGAGTACATCGCGCCACCGACATAGCTGAAGGCGCCGCTGCCGACGCCGACGTAGTCGTCCTGGTCGATGATGTACTCGTCGAACATGCCTTCATTGCGCGAGAAGCACCAGGCGGACGCCGGGCGGTACGACGGCAACAGATGGTTCAGGATGCGCTCGTACATCGCGTGGCGCAGCCCCTGATCGCTCAGGCCCATGCTCTTTTGCATCGCGTGCCGCGCACTCGGTGCGGTCATCAGCGGATAGAAGGAAACCTGGTCGACGGCCAGCGCCTGCAGTTCGGCCAGGTCGTGGTCGAGCATGGCCATGGTCTGGCCCGGCAGGTTGAAGATCATGTCGACGTTGAGCGTCGGGAAGATACCCTGCGCGGCGGCCAGCCGCTCGCGGATCTGGGCCGCGTTGCCGTACTTCTCGAGCCTGACCATGCTCGCGAGCAGCCCGTCGTCGAAGCTCTGCACGCCGACCGAGAGCCGTGTCACGCCGGCGGCGCGATAACGCTGCAGGGTCTGTGCCTGCAGGTGGTTCGGGTTGGTCTCGATCGAAATCGCGCGCACTGGCGACGACGCGCGCACCAGCTCGAGCGTTTCGATCAATTCGTCGGCATCGACGGTCGGCGTGCCGCCGCCGACGTAGACATCCGCGAAGCGGAAACCGGCCTCGTGGTAGAGGCGGATCTCGCGGCGCAGCGCGTCGAAGTACCACTTCGTCTTCGATTCGTTGTGGCGCACGCGATGGAACGAACAGAACGGGCACAGCACCTCGCAGAACGGCACGTGCACGTACAGCTGGCACGGCGCTGCCGGCGCGGCGGGCATCACCTCCGCCGCATCGTCCTCGGCAAAACGCATCGCGGCGGCGTATTCGTGCCGCAGCACGGCAAGCAAGGGGCGTTCGAACCACGGCATCGCGGCAGTCTAGACGGTTCGGTCGAGTGGCTCCTTGACCTGCGCGTCTGCTTCCAGCGGACGACCGCGGCGACACAGCCGTCGACCGATGGCCCAGCGACGGCACTCGTGGCCCTGAACCTGGTGACGCGAAGCGCAGCGACCCTACATCATGCCCAGCGCGGTCGGCAGCCAGATCGACAGCGGCGGCCAGTAGGTCACGAGGGCCAGGAAGACAAGCATGGTGAGCAGCCACGGCCACACGGCGACCGTCATCTCGCTCAGCCCCAGCTTGCTGATACCGCTGGCCACGTACAGGTTCAGACCCACCGGCGGCGTGATCATGCCGATCTCCATGTTGACGGTGATCATGACGCCGAAGTGGATGGGGTCGATCCCCAGCTTCATGGCAATGGGAAACAGGATCGGCGCCGTGATCAGGATGATCGACGAGGGCTCCATGAAGTTGCCCATCACCAGCAGCAGGAGATTCACCGCCAGCAGGAAGCCGATCACGCCCAGGCCGCTGGCCAGCAGCCATTCGGAAATGGCCTGCGGAATATTCTCGTGCGTGAGCAGGAAGGAAAACAGGATCGCGTTGGTGATGATGTACAGCAGCATCGCGCTCATGTTGGCCGAGGCGAGCAGCGTCTTGGGCACGTCCTTCAGCCGCAGGTCCTTGTAGACGAAGACGGCCACGAAGAAGGCATACACGGCGCTCATGGCCGCAGCCTCGGTGGGCGTGAACAGCCCCGAATAGATGCCGCCCATGACGACGATGATCAGCAGCAGCCCCCAGATCGATTCGCGGAAGGCCGTCCACCGCTCGGACCAGGGTGCGCGCCTTTCCTTCGGGTAGCCGTTCTTCCAGGCGCGGTACCAGGTGGTGAACATCAGCATCGCGGCCAGCACCAGCCCCGGCACCACGCCAGCCATGAACAGCGCGCCGATCGAGCTGTTGGTGGACACGGCATACATGACCATCACGATCGACGGCGGAATCAGGATGCCCAGCCCGCCGGAGGCCGCGATCACGCCGGCGCCGAAACGCATCGGGTAACCCGCCTTGACCATGGCCGGCAGCAGAATGGTGCCGACCGCCACCACCGTGGCCGGGCTCGAGCCGGAGACGGCGGCGAACAGCGCGCACGCCACCACGGCCCCCAGTCCCAGACCTCCGGGCCAGTGCCCGACCAGCGACGTGGCGAAACGGATCATGCGCTTGGCCACGCCGCCATGGGTGAGGAAGTTGCCCGCCAGGATGAAGAACGGGATCGCCATGATCTCGAACTTCTCGATGCCGGTGAACAGCTTCAGCGCCACCGCCTCCACCGGCACTTCGGTCAGGAAGAACAGGAAGGACAGCACCGTGAGGCCGAGCGAGATCGACACCGGCATGCCGGTGATCATGAGCAGGGTCAGCAGGCCGAAGATGATGGCGACGTTCATGAGCGGTCTCCGTTCCTGCCGTCGCCGGGCCGGGGCGCGTCATCCCGTCTCTTGTCGTGCGGGTGCATGTCGTCGTCGAGGCGGAAGACACGGTCCTCGTCGCCGGGTTCAGGGATACCGATCTCTTCCACACCTTCGACCTTGCCGTGGTCGTGGTGCGGCAGTTCGCCGGTGCGGATGAAGCCCACGCAGACCTGCAGGAAGCGGAAACACATCAGCGCCGAACCGAAGGGCACCGCGCTGTAGACGATCCAGGTCGGCCATTCCAGGTCGGGCGTGGTCGGCCCTTCGTACAGTTCCCCGGTGTCCAGCCCGAGAGCGTTGAAGATCGCGTAGTGCGCGCCGTTCTCCCAAACGAAGGCGGCGCCGAGCGCACCGATGATGCCGGTGAACAGGGCACCGGCCAGCAGGCCGAAGACGATGAACTTGGCGCGCACGCCATCGTTCAGGCGGTTGATCAGCACGTCCACGCCGACGTGGATGCCGGTGCGTACGCCATAGGCAGCACCGAACTTGGCCATCCACACGAACATGATGATGCACAGTTCCTGTGCCCAGCCCATGTTCTGGCGCAGCAGCCAGTCCTGCACAACCGGGACCGGCAGCCCGGAGGCATACCGGTGCGCGACGGCGACGAAGATGATGATCGTCGCCGCGCCGATGAGGAAGGTGACGAGCCACTCCTCCAGATGGTCCAGGACCTTGAGCATGCTCCCCCCCTAGAATTTGAGGCGTGCAACGAAAAACCGGGGCATGGTGCCCCGGCATTTGCGTTCAGGGAATCAGAGCTTGCCCGGGTCGAAGCCGGTGGCCTTGTAGACCGCGTCGATCACGTCCTTGCCGATGCGCGACTCCATCTCCTTGTGCACGGGGACCATCGCCTTCTTCAGCGCCAGGCGCTCGGCCGGTGTCGGCATGTAGACCTGGGTCTTGCCCGAGGCCCTGACCTTTTCCAGCGCGCCATCGTTCTCTTCCTTGGCGATCTTGTTGGCGTAGGTGGTGGCTTCCTTCATCGCCGTCTCGAGCTGGCCGCGCACGTCGGCCGGCAGCCCATCCCAGAATTTCTTGTTGGTGATCACCGCATAGCCCAGGTAGCCGTGGTCGGTCACGGTCATGTGCTTCTGCACCTCGTGCATCTTTTGGGTGTACAGGTTCGAATGCGGGTTCTCGGTGCCGTCCACGACGCCGGTCTGCAGCGCCTGGTAGACCTCGGAGAACGCCATCACCTGCGGGATGGCACCGACGGCGCGCATCTGCGACTCCAGGACCTTGGATGACTGGATGCGCATCTTCTGGCCCTTGAAGTCGGCCGGCGCCTTCAATGGCTTGTTGGCCGAGAAGCTCTTGAAGCCGTTGTCCCAGTAGGCCAGGCCCTTGATGCCCTTGGTTTCGAGCTTGGCGAACAGCTGCGCGCCCACCGCTCCGGTGGTCACCATGTGCAACTGCTCGGAGTTGTCGAAGATGAAGGGCAGGTCGAAGACCTCGAATTCGCGCGCGCCCAGCGGCCCGAACTTGGCCAGCGAGGGCGCCAGCATCTGCACCGCGCCCAGCTGCAGCGCCTCCATTTCCTCCTTGTCCTTGAACAGGGTGCTGTTGGCGTAGACCTCGACCTTGACCTTGCCGCCGGTCAGTTCACCGGCGCGCTTGGCGAAGAATTCGCTCGCCTTGCCCTTGGGCGTGTCCTGGGCGACGACGTGGCTGAACTTGATGACCAGCGGCTGTTGCGCAAGCGCAGCCATGGCAAAACCGGCGCTGAGCAGGCCGATCACGAGTTGACGCAGTTTCATGGGGTGTCTCCTGTTTGCATGGCGGGTATGGGGCGGGAGTGTCGGTCGGGCCGCAGTACGTGGCTTTGACTTGGGACAAGGTGGGCAAGACTTGCCGGGGGGTTGGTAACCCGGGCGCGTGCCGCTTGCCCCGGTTCGGCGCAAGGGCTGCCTGGGGTCGCGAACACACACTGCGGTCCCGCAGGCGCGGCCCCAGACCCAAGTCGCCGCGGCTTGACTCAGCGCAAGCCACGCCAACGCGCTGCCGATAACCTGCACGCTGTTACCACCTGCGTAACAGGAGCCGCATGAAAGACCGAGTCGACGTGCTGGTGCTGGGCATCGGCAACGTGTTGTGGGCCGACGAAGGCTTCGGCGTGCGCGCAGTCGAGGTGCTGCACGCGGGCTGGGTCTTCCCGCCCGAGGTGCGACTGATGGACGGCGGCACCCTGGGGCTGGGGTTGTTCGACGACATCGCCCGCGCCAGTCACGTGCTGGTCTTCGACGCCGTCGACTGTGGCCTGCCCGGCGGCACGCTGAAGGTGCTGCGTGGCGCCGAGGTGCCGGCCTGGGGCGCACAGCGCATCTCGCCGCACCAGAACGGCTTCAACGACGTGCTCGGGCTGGCGCAGCTGGGCGGGCGCGCGCCCGACCACATCACTGCCATAGGCGTGCAGCCGGTGACGCTGGACGACTTCGGTGGCAGCCTGACGCCGGTAGTCAAGGCGCGGCTGGACGAGGCCGTGGCGCTGGCGGTGCAGGAGCTCGGGGCCTGGGGTTTTGCGCCCGTACCACGCGAGCCCGGCCGTCCCTTCGAGCCGCTGAACGCCCCCTCGTTGGCCATCGAGACCTACGAGGCCGGGCGCCCCTCTGCCGACGACGCCTGCCGTATTGCCGACCCACGTGTGCTGGCCCTGTCGGCCGCCTCTGCCCAGGAGCCCTGACATGTGCATAGGCACACCGATGAAGATCGTCGGTTGCGAACAAGGCATGGCCGTGGCCGCTGGCCGCGGCCAGACCGAGCGCTTGAACCTGCTGATGGTCGGCGAACTGCCGCCCGGCACCTGGGTGCTGGCCTTCCAGGGTTCGGCATTGCGCGTCATCAGCGCCGAAGAAGCGGCGCAGACCGACGCCGCGCTGGATGCCCTGGCGGCGGTGCTGGCGGGCGGCAGCGACACCGACGCGCATTTCCGTGACCTGATCGACCGTGAACCGCAGTTGCCTGCGCACCTGCAAGGAACCCGAACATGAGCGTGGTCCCGATGCCCGTGCAGCCGGGGGCCGACATCCTGGCCTCCTACCCGCTCGTCGAGCAGATGTTCAGCCGCCATGGTTGTACCGAGGTGCGCGCCGACACCATCGACGCCGGCATCGCGCAGCCCGGGCACGTGCTGCTGGTGTTCACCGAGGACCCGATGCGATTCAAGGAGACGCTGGACCTGGTGGTCATCGTGCCGCAGCTGCAGCGCGCTTTCCCCGGCCGCTTCGCAGTGGGTGTGCTGCTGCCCGAGGCGGCGCGCAAGGTCCAGGTGCGCTACGGTTTCAACCGCTGGCCGGCGCTGGTGATGCTCAAGGACGGCCAGTACGTCGGCGCCATCGATGGCCTGCGCAACTGGGACGACTACCTGGAACAGATGCAGGTGCTGCTGGAGACCGCGCCGACGCGTCCGCCCACGGTCGGCATCCCCGTGCGCGGCCCCGGCGGCGGCGCCGGCAGCTGTGCTGCCTGAGCGGTACACCCTGGTGGACGGACCCACCCAAGGAGCAACGATGAAGGACTTCCCTGTCCCCGTGCGGGCCATCGGCCCGGGCAGCCAGCCCGAGGACGACGCCGAACTCGACTTCCTGCCCATGCCGCGTGAGATGAACACCTTTGCCATGCCGCGGGTGCCCGAGCAGGCCGACCCCGCGGCACTGGCCGCATCGCGCGACGTGCTCGCAAGCTTTCTCGCCGCGCTCCAAGCCTGGGATCCGAAGAGCGCGACGAAGGGCCCGCGCGTCGACATGATCGGCACCAGCCCGGCTGCACTGGAGATCACCAACCAGATGCTCGGCGAGGGCGAGGTTTCGATCCAGATCAAGGGCGGGCGCTGCTGGCGCATCCAGGAGAGCGTGTTCACCGGCCTGTGGCGTTGCTGCGAGGTCGACGCCGAGGGCCGGCTGCTGGCCGACTGGATGGAGGCCGGCGCGGTGCCCGAGGTGGCGCTGGAGGCCGCTCGGGCGGCGGCAGCCACGGGCCTGCCGGCATTGGAATGGCCCGCCGGCGCCATGAATTCACCGGCGCTGGTGGCCGAGATCGGCAGCCAGCTGCAGACGCGCAACCCTGCAGCGCGCGCGCACGTCATCAACCTGACGCTGTTCCCGATGACACCCGACGACCACGCCGTGCTCGAGCGCGCGCTGCCCGTGGGCCCGGTGGCGATGATCTCGCGCGGTTTCGGCAACTGCCATGTCACGTCGACACTCACGCGCGACGTCTGGCGCGTGCAGTACTTCAACAGCATGAACACGCTGATCCTCAACACGCTGGAGGTGGTGGGCGTGCCCGAGGTCGCTCTGGCCTCGACCGAAGACCTGGCCGACAGCCGCGAGCGGCTGTCCGAACTGGTGCAGTGGATGGACGAATCCGTGGCCGAGCAGGCGCAGGCCTGAGATGGCCGCGCTGTCCTTCCAGGGCTTCGGCAACGAGCGCGAGATCGGCCCGGCGACGCGGCTCGAATGCAGGATCTGCTGGTATGTCTACGACCCGGCCGAAGGCGACCCGGTGTGGCAGGTACCGAGCGGCACGCCCTTCGCCCAGCTGCCGCCGCACTGGACCTGCCCCAACTGCTCGGCGCTGCACAGCCAGTTCATGGTGCTGCCCGATGACTGATGCCGTGCTGCAGCCGCCTGCACCCGCACTGCTGCCGGATCCTTCGCCACGCCTGAACGACGCCTTCCGCGAGGTCGCCAAGCGCATGCAGGGGCTGGGTTTCGTGAACCCCGCGCTGGAGGTCGAGGCCGTGGCTTTCGAGCCCTGGCAGGGGCACTGGCTGGGCGTCATGGTCACGCCGTGGTTCATGAATCTGGTGCTGCTGCCGCGCGACCGCAGACTGTGGCAGACAGTGCCCGTGCGCGCCAAGCGCAAGCTGCACTTCCCAGCCGGCAGCTACGAATTCATTGGCTCCGACGACCCCGTGATCGGCGAGCACCAGACCTGCTCGCTGTTTTCGCCGATGCACGAATTCGAGGACCATGCCGCCGCGCGCCTGGTGGCCCGGCTCGCACGCGAGGCCCTGTTCGACGCCGCCAACGCCGAGGCGCCCGAATACCCGCGGGCCGACTTGTCGCCCGCAACGCAGGCCGATGCGGCCGCGCAGGAAGTCGCGCTTGGAAACCGGGGCTGCGGGGGCCGCATCGGCGGCAGCAGCCATGTCGATCGAAGGTGAGATCACCGTGACGCTGCACTGGAACGGTTCCCGGGTGCGACACGTGAGCCTGGGTTCGACGCGGCCGCTGGCCGCCGCGCGTGTGCTGCTCGGGCGCAGTCCCGGCGACGCCGCCGCGCTGGTGCCC
>JACZKT010000412.1 GCA_014859905.1 Rubrivivax sp. | reverse complement strand
ATCCTGCTGTGGATCTTCGTGCCGAACGAATGACCCGGCTTCACTGACCACATCATGGCCAAGACTTTCGACGTCATCGTCATCGGCGGCGGCGGCGGGCCGTCGAGCAGGCGCGCCTTGGCGCGCTGGAACTCGTCTTCGGTCAGCACGCCGCGGCTGCGCAGTTCGTCCAGGCGCGTCAGTTCGTCGGCGATTCCCATCTCGGTCTCCAGGCGCGCGATTGAGCGCAGGTCAGATGTCGAACAAGAGCCGCGCCGGGTCTTCCAGCGCTTCCTTCATCGCCACCAGCCCCAGCACGGCCTCGCGGCCGTCGATGATGCGGTGGTCGTAGCTCATCGCCAGGTAGTTGATCGGCCGCACCACGACCTGACCGTTTTCCACCACCGCGCGGTCCTTGGTGGCGTGTACGCCGAGGATGGCACTCTGCGGCGGGTTGATGATGGGCGTGGACAGCATCGAGCCGAAGACGCCGCCGTTGCTGATCGAGAAGGTGCCGCCGGTCAGTTCGTCCATCGACAGCTTGCCGTCGCGCGCCTTGGCGCCGTATTCGGCGATCTTCTTCTCGATGTCGGCGAAGCTCATCTGGTCGGCGTTGCGCAGGATCGGCACCACCAGGCCGCGCGGCGAGCCGACCGCGATGCCGATGTCGAAGTAGCCGTGGTAGACGATGTCGTTGCCGTCGATCGACGCGTTGATGACCGGGTACTTCTTGAGCGCGGCCACCGCGGCCTTCACGAAGAAGCTCATGAAGCCGATCTTGACGCCGTGTTCCTTCTCGAACCTGTCCTGGAAACGCTTGCGCATCTCCATCACCGGGGCCATGTTGACCTCGTTGAAGGTGGTCAGGATGGCATTCGTGGCCTGCGATTGCAGCAGCCTCTCGGCGACGCGGGCGCGCAGACGCGACATCGGCACGCGCTGCTCGGGGCGGTCGCCGAGGCTGGCCAACGCAGGTGCGGCCACGGCGGGCAGCGGCCGCGCGACAGCGGGTGCCTGCACAGGCATCACTGGCGCGGCCGGTGCTGCCTTGGGCGCGGCCAGCGCACCGAGAACGTCACCCTTGGTGACACGGCCATCCTTGCCCGTGCCGGATACCGTACCCGCGGCCAGCGCGTTGTCGGCCATCAGCCTGGCCGCCGCGGGCATGGCCACGTCGCCCTTGCTGCCGCCCTTGCCTGCGCCCGCCGCCGGCGCGGTGGCAGGCGCCGGCGCGGCTTCGGCAATCGGCTTCACCTCCAGCGGGCTGGCCATCACCGCACCTTCGGTGTCGATCTTGGCGATGACCTCGTCGGCCACGCAGCTCTCGCCGTCGCCCTTGAAGATCTGCGCCATCACGCCCGCCGCCGGGGCCGGCACCTCGAGCACGACCTTGTCGGTCTCGATCTCGACCAGGATCTCGTCCATGGCCACCGCATCGCCCGGCTTCTTCTTCCACTGCAGCAAGGTGGCCTCGGCCACCGATTCCGACAGTTGCGGAACCTTCACTTCAACGATCGCCATGTTCTTTCCCGGTATGTTCTGGTGTTGCCCGACGGCCGGCCGGCGGTTCAGTGTCCGGTCGAACGCGCGGAGTCATGCCGGCGCCTCGGGCGTCCGGCTCGCCCCTACTTGGAAATCACGAAGCCCTTGAGCTTGCCGAAGGCCTGGTCGAGCAGCGCCTTCTGCTGCTCCTGGTGCAGGTGCGAGTAACCCACCGCCGGCGACGCCGACGCAGGCCGCCCGGCGTAGCCCAGCTTCTGGCCATCGAGCATGTTCTCGTGCACGTAGTGCTGCACGAAGAACCAGGCGCCCTGGTTCTGCGGTTCGTCCTGGCACCAGACGACTTCGGTGGCGTTGGGGTAGCGCTTCATCTCGGCGGCGAAGGCCTTGTGCGGGAAGGGGTAGAGCTGCTCCACGCGCACGATGGCCACTTCCCAGGCCTTCTTCTCGTCGCGCCGGCGCAGCAGGTCGTACACCACCTTGCCCGAGCAGGCGATGACGCGCCTGACCTTCTCGGGTTCGACCTCGGGCCGGGTGGCGCCGATGACGGTGCGGAAGTCGTTCTTCGTGAACTCGCTCAGCGGCGAGCTCGCGTCCTTGGCGCGCAGCAGCGACTTCGGCGTCAGGATGATCAGCGGCTTGCGAAACTGGCGCACCATCTGCCGGCGCAGCAGGTGGAAGATCTGGCTGGCGCTGGTGGGCTGGCAGACCTGCATGTTGTTGTCGGCCGCCAGCTGCATGAAGCGTTCGAGTCGCGCCGAGCTGTGCTCCGGCCCCTGCCCTTCGTAGCCGTGCGGCAGCAGCAGCGTGATGCCGTTGACGCGACCCCACTTCACTTCACCGGAGGCGATGAACTGGTCGATGACGACCTGCGCGCCGTTGACGAAGTCGCCGAACTGCGCCTCCCAGATCGTCAGCGTGTTCGGCTCGGCGCTGGCGTAGCCGTACTCGAAGCCGAGCACCGCCTCCTCCGACAGGATCGAGTCGATGACGACGAACGGCGCCTGGCCCTCGGCCACGTTCTGCAGCGGGACGTAGGTGCCGGTGTCCCACTTCTCGCGGTTCTGGTCGTGCAGCGCGGCGTGGCGGTGGGTGAAGGTGCCGCGCCCGCAGTCCTCGCCGCTCAGCCGCACGGCGTACCCGCTGGCCACCAGCGAGGCGTAGGCCAGCGTCTCACCCATGCCCCAGTCGACGTTGATCTCGCCGCGGCCCATGGCGGCGCGGTCGGCAATGACCTTTTCCACCAGCGGATGGACCTTGAAGTTGCCCGGGATGGTGGTGACGCGCTCCGACAGACGCCGGATCTCGGCCAGCGGCAGCGCGGTGTCGGCGGCGTCGGTCCATTTCCTGCCCAGGAAGGGCGCCCAGTCGACGGCGTACTTGCTCTTGAAATTGGTCAGCACCGGGTCGGCGGTGTGGCGGCCCTCGTCCATCGCTGCGCGGAAGGCCTTGGCCATGGCGTCCGGTCCATCGGCGGGCAGGACGCCCTGCGTCACCAGCTTGTCGCCATAGAGCCGGCGCGTGCCGGGGTGGGCCGCGATCTTCTTGTACATCAGCGGCTGCGTCAGGCTGGGCGTGTCCTGCTCGTTGTGGCCGAGCTTGCGGAAGCACACGATGTCGACCACCACGTCCTTCATGAAATGCTGGCGGTAGTCCATGGCCAGCTGCGTGCAGAACACGACCGCCTCAGGGTCGTCGCCGTTGACGTGCAGCACCGGCGCTTCGACCATCTTCACGACGTCGGTGCAGTACAGCGTCGAGCGGCTGTCGCGCGGGTCGCTGGTGGTGAAGCCGATCTGGTTGTTGATCACCAGGTGCACGGTGCCGCCAGTGAAGTAGCCGCGCGTCTGCGCCAGCGCCAGCGTCTCCATCACCACGCCTTGGCCGGCGAAGGCGGCGTCGCCGTGCACCAGCACCGGCAGCACCTGGGCACCGGTCTTGTCGCCGCGGCGGTCCATGCGCGCCTTGACCGAGCCTTCGACCACCGGGTTGACGATCTCCAGGTGGCTGGGGTTGAAGGCCAGACTCAGGTGCACCGGCCCGCCGGGGGTGGTGACGTCGCTGGAGAATCCCTGGTGGTATTTCACGTCGCCGGCCGTCAGCGCCTCGGGCGCGGTGTGGTCGAACTCGGCGAACAGGTCCTTGGGCATCTTGCCCAGGGTATTGACGAGCACGTTCAGCCGCCCGCGGTGGGCCATGCCGATGACGATCTCCTGCACGCCCTGGCCACCGGCGCGCTGCACGAGTTCGTCCAGGCTGGCAATGAAGCTTTCGCCGCCTTCCAGCGAAAAGCGCTTCTGGCCGACGTACTTGGTGTGCAGGTAGCGCTCCAGGCCTTCCGACGCGGTGAGGTGCTCGAGGATCTGGGTCTTTTCCGCCGCCGTGAAGGTGGGCTTGCTGCGGATCGATTCCAGCCGTTCCTGCCACCAGCGCTTCTCGGCGGGGTCGGTGCAGTGCATGAACTCGGCGCCGATGCTGCCGCAGTAGGTTTCACGCAGCGCCTGCACGATCTCGCGCAGGGTCATGTGCTCGGCCTTGCTGAAATAGGTGTTGGTGGCCGAAAACGTGATGTCCAGGTCGGACTCGCTGAGGTCGTAGAACGCCGGCTCGAGTTCGGGGATCCTGGGCCGCTCGGTACGCTTGAGCGGGTCCAGGTCGGCCCAGCGCGCGCCCAGGAAACGGTAAGCGGCGATCAGCGACTGCACGTGGACCTGCTTGCGCGCCACCGCCAGGTCGGCCTCGCTGGCCTTGAGGGCGAAGGCGTTGGCCTTGGCGCGCTGGGCAAAGCTCTCGACCACGGGTGCGTGGGCCACGTCGCGGGCTTCGGAGCCGTCGCTGGCCGGCACGTGCTGCAGGTTGTCGAAGTAGGTGCGCCAGTTGTCGGGCACGCTGCCGGGGTTGTCGAGGTAGGCCTCGTACAACTCCTCGACGTAGGGGGCATTGCCCCCGAACAGGTACGAGTTGGACCTGTACTGCTGCATCATCTTTCGCTCACCTTACGCGCCGGTTTCCAGCGCTTGCGATGGGTTGATCAACCTTCCGCGGGCCCCGGCTGCACCGGGCGAGCGGATTGCGACCCGCCTTGCTGCTTGTCTAGAGTCAGCAAGGGGACGGGAAGGACCGACTGTCTTGTCAGCCGCAGACTCTATCACTACGCCTGTCTTGTCCGGCCCGCCGATTAGACACCAGCCATCCCCGCACTTTGCTGACAAGTCCCCGTGCGCAGAACAGCCCCGGAGTTTCCCGGCTGCCGCCGTGGCGCGCGGGCACTAGCATGCAGGTTTTCGGAAACCAAGCGAGGAACGCTCCATGAAGATCAAAGCCCTGCTCGCCGCCGCGGCCCTGGCCGCCGCGGTGATGCTGCCAGCCCAGGCGCAAACCCTGCGCTGGGCGGCGCAGAACGACATCCTGACGATGGACCCGCACTCGCAGAACCATGCGACGACCAACGCCATCCTGATGCACGCCTACGAAGGCCTGACGCGCTACAACGCCACCTACCAGGTCGAGCCGGCGTTGGCCACGAGGTGGACCTTCATCAGCCCGACGCAGGTGCGCTTCGATCTGCGCAAGGGCGTCAAATTCCACGACGGCACGCCCTTCACCGCCGACGACGTGGTGTTCTCTTTCGGCCGCATCAAGCAGCCGCAAGGCACGATGCAGATCTACGTCACCGGCATCAACGAGATCCGCAAGATCGACGACCACACGGTCGACGTCATCCTCGGCGCGCCGAACCCGCTGCTGCTGCGCAACATCATCGACTTCCGCATCATGAGCAAGGCGTGGTCGGAGAAGAACAGTACCGCCAACGTCCAGGACTACAAGGCCAAGGAAGAGAACTTCGCCTCCCGCAACGTGATGGGCACCGGCGCCTACAAGATTACCGGCTGGCAGCCCGAGCAGCGCATCACGATGACGATCAACCCCGACTGGTGGGACAAGCACCAGGGCAACGTGCGCGAGGTCGTCTACACGCCGATCAAGAGCGACCCCACGCGCGTGGCCGCGCTGCTGTCGGGTGACGTCGACATGCTCACGGACCTGCCGACACAGGACGTGGCCCGGCTGCGTACGGACAGCAAGATCAAGATCGTCGACGGCCCCGAGGTGCGAACCATCTTCCTGGCCCCGGACATCGGCAGCCCGGAATTGAAGTACAGCAACGTCAAGGGCAAGAACCCCTTCGCCGACAAGCGCGTGCGCCAGGCCCTGAGCATGGCCATCGACCGCGACGCGATCCGCCGCAACATCATGCGCGGGCTGTCGATCCCTGCCGGCATCATGGTGGCGCCCGGCGTCAACGGCCACGCGCCCGATTTCGATACGCCGGTGAAGGCCGACGCCGAGGCCGCGAAGAAGCTGCTCGCCGAGGCAGGCTACCCCGACGGCTTCGAGTTCCGCTTGAACTGCCCGAACAACCGCTACGTCAACGACGAGGAGATCTGCCAGGCCATCCTGGCAATGTGGGCGCGCATCGGCGTGCGGGTACAGCTGAGCGCCGAGAACATGGCCACCTTCATCCAGAAGGTGCAGAACTTCGACACCTCGATGTACATGCTGGGCTGGGGCGTGGCGACCTACGATGCGCAGTACGCGGTGCAGTCGCTGGCACGCACTCGCACCAGCGGCGCCGACGGCAACTTCAACTTCTCGAAGGTCAGCGACCCCGTCGTCGACCGGCTGACCGACGCGATGAAAACCGAGATCGATGTCGCCAAGCGCAACGCGATGATCAAGGAGTCGCTGCAGCGCATCAAGGACGAGGTGCTGCTGATCCCGATCCACCACCAGATGCGGCCCTGGGCCATGAAGGCCGGCGTGACGACGGTGCACCGTTCGGACGACCGTCCCGAAGCGCGCTTCACTTCGATCCGCTGAGCGAACGCCCAGCTGCCGAAACGGGGCCCAGCGGGGCCCCGTTTCCACTTACGCGGCGAGCCGGTCGCGAACGACGCGCCCGCCTTGCATGAGGACGCGGATGCCTTGTTCGGGTTCGGCGAGCATCTCGAGGCCTTGCGTCGGATCGCCGTCGACCACCAGCAGGTCGGCCCAGGTGCCGGGCACGAGCTGGCCGATGTGCGCTTCCTGGCGCATCAGCCGGGCGGCGGTGATGGTCGCGCTCTGCAGCGCCTCCACGGGCGGCATGGCCGCGGTACGCAGCGCGAACTCGCCCGACTGGCGTGCGTGCATGTGACCCAGCAGGTCGGTGCCGAAGACCACCGGCACGCCTTCCGCGCGCGCGATCCGCACCGCTTCGATGCCACGCGAGCGCACGCTGGCCAGCTTGTCCATCATCACCGCGCTCCAGCCCAGACGCTGTCCTTCGTCGGCCAGCGCGGCGTAGGTCGACAGCGTGGGCACCAGGTAGGCACCGTGCTGCTTCATCACGCGGGCCGTGGCCTCGTCGATGAGGTTGCCGTGTTCGATGCTGCGCACGCCGGCCTGCACCGCCCGCGTCACGGCACGCGGTGAATAGGCGTGGGCCAGCGCGTAGAGGTTGGCGGCTTGCGCCTCCTCGACGGCTGCACGCAACTCATCCAGCGAGAACTGCGTACCGTCGATCGGATCGGTGGGGCTGCTGATGCCGCCGCCGGCCATGATCTTGATCTGGTTGGCGCCGTGGCGCACCTGCTCGCGCACGGCACGGCGCACCTCACCGACGCCGTCGGCGATGGCGCCGACGAGGCCGATGCCGGCACAGCTGCAGAACATCGCGCTGCCGCGCACGCCCTTGGGGCGCATGTCGGCATGGCCGCCGGTCTGCGAGATCGGGAAACCCGAGATGAACAGGCGCGGCCCCTCGTACAGGCCGCGGGCCACCGCCTCCTGCAGCCCGAAGTCGGCGCCCGCGGCGTCGCGCACGGTGGTGAAGCCGCGCATCAGCATGCCGCGCATGATGTGGCTGCTCTGCGCGCCCACCAGCGAAGGCGGCTGCAGCGCCAGGCCCACCAGATCGGCCGAGGCGGCCACCACGTGGACATGGGCGTCGATGAGCCCCGGCAGCACGGCCCGGCCGCCGGCGTCGATGAGCTCGGCATCGTCGACCTGCAGCGCCTGCTGGGTCACGGCGACGATGCGCTCGCCTTCGATGACGATGGTGCTGTGCGGCAAAAAGGTGCCGCTGCCGCTGTCGAACAGGCGCGCGTTGATGACCGCCTGGCGGCGGGGAGTCATCGCCGGCCCCGCTGGCCAGCCACGCCGCAGGTCTTCACAGGTCCGCGCAGCCCAGCCCGGCCAGAGAACGCATGGCCACCAGCCGCCGACACGCCGCCGACATCTCGGCGCGCAGCTGTGCCACACGCTCGGCCACTGGCACGACGGCCTTCACCGCGCCGATGCCCTGGCCGCACCCCCAGATGTCCTTCCAGGCCTTCTTCGAGCCTTCGCCGCCGCCGAAGTCCATCTTGCTGGGGTCGCTCTCGGGCAGGTGGTCGGGGTCCAGGCCGGCGTTGCGGATCGACGGCTTGAGGTAGTTGCCGTGCACGCCCGTGAACAGGCTGGAGTAGACGATGTCATCGCTGTTGCTGTCGACGATGCACTGCTTGTAGGCCTCGGAGGCGCGCGCCTCGGTGGTCGCGATGAAGGCCGAGCCGATGTAGGCGAAGTCGGCACCCGCGGCCAGCGCGGCCAGCACCGATTCGCCGGTGGCGATGGCGCCGGACAGCGCCAGCGGGCCGCTGAACCACTCCCTGATCTCCTGCACGAGCGCGAATGGGCTCTTCACGCCGGCATGACCACCGGCGCCTGCGGCCACCGCGATCAGGCCGTCGGCACCCTTGTCCACCGCCTTGTGCGCGAAGGTGTTGTTGATGATGTCGTGCAGCACGACCCCGCCCCAGCCGTGCACGGCGTCGAAGACATCCGTTCGTGCGCCCAGCGAGGTGATGACGATCGGCACCTTGTGCCTGGCGCAGACGGCCATGTCCTGGTCGAGCCGGTCGTTGCTCTTGTGCACGATCTGGTTGATGGCAAAAGGCGCGGCCGGCGTGGCGGGGTGGTCGCGGTCCCAGGCGGCCAGCGTTTCGGTGATCTCGGCCAGCCATTCGTCGAGCTGCGATGCCGGCCTGGCGTTGAGCGCCGGCATCGAGCCGACGATGCCGGCCTGGCACTGCTCGATGACGAGCCGGGGGTGGCTGATGATGAACATCGGCGCGCCGATGATCGGCAGCGGCACGCGCTGCAGGACGGGGGGCAGCGCCATCAGAAAGACTCCAGCGGCATGGCGGTGACGGACTCGGCGCCTTCGACGATGCTGTCGCGCAGGCCCGAGGTCTTGTTGAGGACGTGGTCGGCGTAGAAATGCGCGGTGGCGATCTTGGCCTGCATGAAGGCCGTGTCGCCGCCCTCGGCCAGACGGTCTTCGGCGACCATCAGCGCACGCGCCATCTGCCAGCCGGCGACCACCGTGCCGGCCAGCATCAGGTAGGGCACGCTGCCGGCGAAGACGGCGTTGGGATTGGTCCCCGTCTGCGCGACGACGAAGTCCACCACGTCCAGCAAGGCGCGCCGCGCTGTGGCCAGACGAGGAGCCACGGCGCGGCAGGCAACGCTGTCGCGGGCCTTCAACTGGCCCTCGCAGGCTTCGATCTGGGCGCCGATGGCACGCGCCACCGCGCCGCCGTCGCGCGCCGTCTTGCGGCCCACCAGGTCGTTGGCCTGGATCGCCGTCGTGCCTTCGTAGATGGTCAGGATCTTGGCGTCGCGCAGGTATTGCGCGGCACCGGTCTCTTCGATGTAGCCCATGCCGCCGTGCACCTGGATGCCCAGGCTGGCCACGTCCAGGCTCATCTCGGTGGCCAGGCCCTTGATCAAGGGCACCATGAATTCGTAGAAGGACTGGTTCTGTTTGCGCACCTCCGCGTCGGGGTGCGCGTGCGCGGCGTCGTAGGCCGCCGCAGCCACCAGGGCCATCGCGCGGCAGCCCTCGGTGTGGGCGCGCATGGTCATCAGCATGCGGCGGATGTCGGGGTGGTGGATGATGGGCGCGGGCACGCTCAGCGAGCCATCGACCGGGCGCCCCTGCACGCGGTCGCGCGCGTGCTGCACCGCCTTCTGGTAGGCCCGCTCGGCCAGCGCGATGCCCTGCACGCCGACGCCGAAGCGCGCCGCGTTCATCATGATGAACATGTACTCCAGGCCACGGTTTTCCTGGCCGACGAGAGTCGCCGTGGCGCCACCGTGGTCGCCAAACTGCAGCACGGCGGTCGGGCTGGCCTTGATGCCCAGCTTGTGCTCGATGCTCACGCAGTGCACGTCGTTGCGCGCCCCAAGGCTGCCGTCGGCGTTCACCAGTACCTTGGGGCAGATGAACAGCGAGATGCCCTTCACGCCCTCGGGCGCGCCGCTCACGCGCGCGAGCACGAGGTGGATGATGTTCTCGGCCAGGTCGTGCTCGCCGTAGGTGATGAAGACCTTGGTGCCGAAGAGCTTGTAGGTGCCGTCGGGCTGCGGTTCGGCACGCGTGCGCACCACCGACAGGTCACTGCCGGCCTGCGGCTCGGTGAGGTTCATCGAGCCGGTCCAGGAGCCGTCGATCATCTTCGGGATGTAGGCCGCCTGCTGCTCGTGCGAGCCGGCGGTGAGCAGCGCCTCGATGGCACCGTCGGTGAGCAGCGGACACAGCGCGAAGCTGATGCTGGCGCTGTTGACCATCTCGCTGCAGGCGGCGTGGATCAGCTTGGGCAGACCCTGGCCGCCGAAGTCGGCCGGGTGCTGCAGGCCCTGCCAGCCACCGTCGGCAAACTGGCGAAAGGCCGCCTTGAAGCCGGCCGTCGTGTGTACCTCACCGTCCCGGAACGTGGACGGGTTCTTGTCGCTGTCCGCGTTCAATGGCGCGACCACGCCTTGATTGAACCTGGCGCATTCGTCCAGCACCGCCGCTGCGGTGTCGTAGCCGGCGTCTTCGTGACCGGGCAACTGCGCGATGGCGTCGATGCCGGCGAGTTCCTTCATCACGAACAGCATGTCCTTGACGGGGGCGCGATAGGTCATGGCAGGTCTCCTGATGCGACAAGGGCGCCGCGACGGCGCCCTCCGGGGTGGCGTTCAGCTCAGAGGCTGGCCGTCAGCTCGGGCACCGCGGTGAAGAGGTCGGCCTCCAGCCCGTAATCGGCGACGCTGAAGATCGGCGCCTCGGCGTCCTTGTTGATGGCCACGATGACCTTGCTGTCCTTCATGCCGGCCAGGTGCTGGATGGCGCCGCTGATGCCCACCGCGAAGTACAGCTGCGGCGCCACGATCTTGCCGGTCTGGCCGACCTGCCAGTCGTTGGGGGCATAGCCCGCGTCCACCGCGGCGCGGCTGGCACCGAGGGCGGCGCCGAGCTTGTCGGCCAGCGGCATCAACACCTCGTTGAACTTGTCGCTCGAGCCCAGCGCGCGGCCGCCGCTGACGATGACCTTGGCCGCCGTGAGTTCGGGCCGGTCGAGCTTGGCGATCTCGCTGCCCAGGAAGCTCGAGCTGCCGCTGTCGGCCACCGCGGCCAGGCCTTCCACCGCGGCGCTGCCACCCGTGGCGGCAGCGGCGTCGAAGCCGGTGGTGCGTACGGTGATGACCTTGACGGCATCCAGGCTCTGCACGGTTGCGATGGCATTGCCGGCGTAGATCGGGCGCTCGAAGGTGTCGGGCGAGACGACCTTCATGGCGTCGCTGACCTGCGCCACGTCGAGCAGTGCGGCCACGCGCGGCGCCACGTTCTTGCCGCTGGCAGTGGCCGGGAACAGCAGGTGCGTGTAGCCCTGGGCGACGGCCACCACCTGCGCCGCCAGATTCTCGGCCACGCCGTGGTTCAGCCCAGCTGCGTCGGCGTGCAGCACCTTGGCCACGCCGGTGATCTGCGCCGCGGCCTGGGCCGCGGCGGCGGCGTCGGCACCGGCCACCAGCACGTGAACGTCGCCGCCGCATTGCAGCGCCGCCGTCACCGTGTTCAGTGTCGCGCCCTTGATCGTGTCGTTGTCGTGTTCGGCTATGACGAGTGCGGCCATGGTCAGATCACCTTCGCTTCGTTCTTGAGCTTGGCCACCAGCGTGGCCACGTCGGGCACCTTGACACCGGCGCCGCGCTTGGGCGGCTCGACGACCTTCAGCGTCTTGATGCGCGGCGTCACGTCGACGCCCAGGTCCGCCGGCTTGAGCACCTCGAGCGGCTTCTTCTTGGCCTTCATGATGTTGGGCAGTGTCACGTAACGCGGCTCGTTCAGGCGCAGGTCGGTGGTGACGACGGCCGGCAGCTTGAGCCTGAGCGTCTCCACGCCGCCGTCGACTTCGCGCGTGATGTTCGCGTGGCCGTCGGCGACCTCGACCTTGGACGCGAAGGTGCCCTGCGGCCAGCCGGCCAGCGCGGCCAGCATCTGACCGGTCTGGTTGCAGTCGTCGTCGATAGCCTGCTTGCCCACGATCACCAGGCCCGGCTGCTCCTTGTCGACCAGCGCCTTCAGCAACTTGGCCACCGCCAGCGGCTGCAGTTCGTCGGCGCATTCGACGAGGATGGCGCGGTCGGCACCGATGGCCATCGCCGTGCGCAGCGTTTCCTGGCACTGCGTGACGCCGCAGGACACGGCCACGATCTCGGTGACCACGCCCTTCTCCTTCAGCCGCACGGCCTCTTCGACGGCAATCTCGTCGAAGGGGTTCATGCTCATCTTGACATTGGCGATGTCCACCCCACTGCCGTCGCTCTTGACGCGCACCTTGACGTTGTAGTCGACCACCCGCTTGACGGGAACCAGCACCTTCATGAGTGACGCTCCTGGGCTCTTGTTGACGTTGATGTGATGACGATGATTCTAGGCGTCGGCGCCTGTCGGCTGGCGGCGCGCGGCAAGAAAATAGAACGATCGTACTATTTCAGCCTGTCGTTCGCGCCGCGGCACTGCCGCGGGCGACGTCGACACGACGCAGGATCACCAGCCCGGCCAGGAAGAACAGCCCTGTGGACAGGATTGCGAGGCGGTGGTTGCCGCCCGTCAGCACTGTCACCAGGCCATAGGTGATGGGGCCGACGATCGCCGACAGTCGCACCGCGAAGGTCCACAGCCCGTAGAACTCGGCCAGGCGGTCGGCCGGCGCAAACAGCCCGGCCATCGCGCGGCCGGCCGACTGGCTGCTGCCCATGCACAGCCCCGCCAGCAACGCGGCCACCCAGAATACCGCCGGCGTGGTGGCCACCACCGCCAGCAACGTCATCACGACCCAGCCCCACAGCGTGACGGCCAGTGCCGGCCGGTGGCCGATGCGGTCCTGCCAATAGCCGAAGGCGAAGGCGCCCAGCGCCGAGGCGATGTTGACCAGGAAGATCAGCGTCATGGTCTCGGTCTGCTTGAAACCCAGCACCTGCTCGGCATAGACCGCCGCCAGCGCAATGACCACCGCGATGCCGGCCTGGTAGAACACCGCGCAAAGCAGCAGCCAGCTGAAGTCCTGGTAGCGACGCGCCTCGCGCCAGGTCTGCGCCAGCCGCTGCAGCGACTCGGCGACGCCGGCGCGCGCCACGCCGGGCTGCGGCACGGCACGTTCCTTCAGCAGCACGAAAGTGCCGATCGACGCCAGCGCATAGACACCGGCGGTGATGAGCATCGTCACCGGGACGAACTGCTGCGCCGTCATGCCCTGCCCTTGCGCCCAGATCACGTAAGCCAGGCTCAGGCCCAGCGTGAGCATGCCGCCGAAATAGCCGAAGCTCCAGCCCCATCCCGAGACACGGCCGATGGCTTCGCGTCGCGCCAGTTCGGGCAGGAAGGCCGCGGTCAGCGATTCGCCATAGGAATAGAAGACGTTGGACAGCACGATGGCCACCACCGCCAGCCCCAGGTCGCCGGGCCCGACCTCGGCCAGCCAGGCCGTGGCGCCCACGCAGCCGGCGGTGCTGAGAAGCAGCAGGCGCTTCTTGGCGGCGCGCAGGTCGGCGTAGGCGCCCAGGAACGGCATCGTGAACATCACGATCAGGTTCGACAGGCCCAGGGCCAGCGTCCACGCCAGCGTGCCCCAGGCCGCACCGCCGGCCACCACGCCCACGAAGTAGGCGTTGAACACCGCCGTCAACACGACCGTGGTGTAGCCCGAGTTGGCGAAGTCGTACAACGCCCAACCAAAGACTTCGCGCTTTTTCACGCCCTCGTTCAGCGCATCCTGGGCGATCTGCGGCATGCGGGCTTCCTGGCTGGCGGTGGCGGGAGTTGATGGTGCCCGGAGCGGGGTTCGAACCCGCATGCCCCTTGAGAGGGCCGCGGATTTTAAGTCCGCTGCGTCTGCCGATTTCGCCATCCGGGCCGTGGCCGAAGCTCGGGGGATTATGGGTGCGGCGCACAGACAGCGAGGGCCCCACGATGGGAGCCCTGTGTCGGATCTGGAGGCGCGACCCGGAGTCGAACCGGGCTGGACGGATTTGCAATCCGTTGCATAACCGCTTTGCTATCGCGCCGTGGAATCCATGCTAACAAAACGAAGGGAAGCCGAGGCTTCCCTTGTCATGAGGATTCTGGAGCGGGAAACGAGACTCGAACTCGCGACCTCAACCTTGGCAAGGTTGCGCTCTACCAACTGAGCTATTCCCGCGTCGCCTCGACTCTGCTCTTGTGCATCGTCGAGCCAAAAATTATACGATCTTTTTCAGACTGCCTGCAAGACTTGGGGCGGCGGCCAAGGCGCGTCAGGCCTCGCTCGTCGCCCCCGGGGCCTCAATGCGGCAGTCCGTCGGCAGCAAGTGCAGGTGCGGCAGCCTCCGCCTTGGCCACCGCTGCCGGGGCGGCGGCAGCCGGTTCCTCGTCGGCCAGCGCCTCGGGCACCCGCTCCAGGGCAATTGCCAGCACCTGATCGATCCAGCGCACCGGCACGATTTCCAGGTTGTTCTTGGCGTTCTCCGGTATCTCCTGCAGGTCCTTGACGTTTTCCTCCGGGATCAGCACCGTCTTCACACCGCCACGGTGCGCCGCCAGCAGCTTTTCCTTCAGGCCGCCGATGGCGGTGACTTCGCCGCGCAGCGTGATCTCGCCCGTCATCGCCACGTCGGCGCGCACGGGGATGCCGCACAACGCCGACACCAGCGCCGTGGTCATGGCCGCACCCGCGCTGGGGCCGTCCTTGGGCGTGGCGCCGTCGGGCACGTGGATGTGCATGTCGCGTTTCTCGAAGATCTCGTCCTTGATGCCCAGGCGACGCGCGCGGCTGCGCACCACCGTGCGCGCGGCCTCGACCGACTCCTTCATCACGTCGCCGAGCAAGCCGGTGCGGATGATGTTGCCCTTGCCCGGCATCACCGTGGCTTCGATGGTCAGCAGGTCGCCTCCAACCTCGGTCCACGCCAGCCCCACCACCTGCCCGATCTGGTTCTTCTTCTCGGTGCGGCCGAAGTCGTACTTGCGCACGCCCAGGAAGTCGTTGAGGTTGTCGGCGGTCACGACCACCTGGCCCTCGTACTTCTTGAGCTGGTGGCCCTTGACGACCTTGCGGCAGATCTTGGAGATCTCGCGCTCGAGCGAGCGCACCCCGGCTTCGCGCGTGAAGTAGCGGATGATGCCGCGGATGGCGCCCTCGGTGAGGTCCATCTCGTGGTCCTTGACACCGTTGTTCTTCTGCTGCTTGGGCAACAGGTAGCGCTGGGCGATGTTGAGCTTCTCGTCCTCGGTGTAGCCGGCCAGGCGGATGACTTCCATGCGGTCCAGCAGGGCCGGCGGGATGTTCATCGAATTGCTGGTGGCCACGAACATCACGTCCGAGAGGTCGAAGTCGACCTCGACGTAGTGGTCGCTGAAGGTGTGGTTCTGCTCGGGGTCGAGCACCTCCAGCAGCGCGCTGGACGGGTCGCCACGGAAGTCCATGCCCAGCTTGTCGATCTCATCGAGCAGGAACAGCGGGTTGCGCGTGCCGACCTTGCTCAGGCTTTGCAGCACCTTGCCCGGCATGCTGCCGATGTAGGTGCGGCGGTGGCCGCGGAGTTCGGCTTCGTCGTGGAGTCCGCCGACGCTCATGCGTTCGAACTTGCGGCCGAGGGCGCGGGCGATGGACTGACCGAGGGAGGTTTTGCCGACGCCGGGCGGGCCGACGAAGCAGAGGATGGGGGCCTTGGCGTCGGGGTTGCGCTGGAGGACGCCGAGGTGTTCGAGGATGCGCTCCTTGACGTCGTCGAGGCCGTAGTGGTCTTCGTTGAGGATGTCGCGGGCGCGGGCGATTTCGAGATGGTCCTCGGTGGTTGTGTTCCAGGGCAGTTCGAGGACGAGATCCAGCCAGGTGCGCAGGACGTGGCGTTCGGGCGACTGGGAGGGGAGGCGCTCGAGGCGGCCGAGTTCGCGGTTGGCCTCTTTGAGGGCGGCCTCGGGGAGGTCGGTTTCGTCGAGGCGTTTACGGAGTTCGGCGACTTCGGCCTTTTCGGGGTCGTCTTCGCCGAGTTCCTGCTGGATGGCCTTCATCTGGCGGCGGAGCATGTAGTCGCGCTGCTCCTTGCTGATCTCGGAATGGGCCTCGCTGATGATTTTCTGGCGCATTTCGAGGACCTGGATCTCGTGGGAAACATGCTTGACGGCGAGTTTGAGGGCTTCGGTAAGTGTGGGGGCTTCAAGCAGGCCCTGCTGTTTTTCGAGGTCCATGCTGAAGGCGGTGGCGAGAAGGGCGATGACCTGGGCGGGGTCGTCGGCCGAGCCGAGCAGGCCGGCTATCTGTTCGGCAGCCTGGGGGTTGATCTTCTCGATGGCCTTGGAGGCGAGTTCGTAGAGGGCGGTCTGGAGGGCTTCGCGGTCTTCGCCGTCGTCAATATCAAGGGGCCATTCGACGGGGACGGCGTGGAAGTACTTATCGCCCATCTGGAGATCGACGGCGTGGATGCGCTCCATGCCGGAGACGATGATCTCGATGGAATGAGCCGATGAACGAAGGACCTTGCGGATACGGGCGAGGGTGCCGGCGGAGTTCAAGTCCGTGGCGGCTGGGCTCTCCTGCTCGGGGTCGCGCTGGGCGAGCAGGAGGATCTCGCCGTCGTGCAACTCGATGGCGGCATCGACGGCGGCGCGCGAGACGTCGCGGCCGACCGAGAGCGGGATGACGAGCTTCGGGAAGACGACGACGTTTTTCAGCGCGAGGACCGGCAGGGCGGTCCGTTGTTGCTCTTCGTTCATTGGATCTCCTTGGGGATTACGGGTGGCCATGGGTTGGATGTCAGGCATTGGCGCCGGGGTCGGATTCCTCGCCGCGCGGCTCGACTTTGAGTTCACCGTTGACCAGGGCAGCGACGACAGACTGGCCGTCGCGGATGGCGCCGTCGAGCAGGGCGCGGGCGATGCGGGTTTCGAGTTCGCGCTGGATGGCGCGTTTGAGCGGGCGGGCGCCGAAGTCGGGTTCGTAGCCGACGCGGGTGAGGTATTCACGGGCGGCGTCGGTGAGATCGAGCGTGATGTGACGCGCTTCGAGGCGGTGTTTGAGGTGGCCGAGTTGGATATCCACGATTCTCTTTAGATGTTCGGACCGCAGGGAGTGGAAGACAACTGTTTCATCGATGCGGTTGAGGAACTCGGGGCGGAAATGGCGGCGGAGTTCGTCCTGGACGGCGAGTTTCATCATCTCGTATCCGGCGCCGGTGGGATCGCCGGAGTAAGAGCGGATCTTATCGCTGGCGAGGTTGGAGGTCATGATGAGGATCGTATTACGGAAGTCGATGGTGCGGCCCTGGCCGTCGGTGAGGCGGCCGTCGTCGAGGACCTGGAGCAGGATGTTGAAGACGTCGGGGTGGGCCTTTTCGATTTCGTCGAACAGGACGACGGAATAGGGGCGGCGGCGGATGGCTTCGGTGAGCTGGCCGCCTTCGTCGAAGCCGATGTAGCCGGGGGGTGCGCCGATCATGCGGGCGACGGCGTGGCGTTCCTGGTATTCGCTCATGTCGAGGCGGACGAGGGCACGGGTGTCGTCGAACAGAGTTTCGGCGAGGGCGCGGGCGAGTTCGGTTTTGCCGACGCCGGTGGGACCGAGGAAGAGGAAGCTGCCGATGGGGCGGTTGGGGTCGTTGAGTCCGGCTCGGGCGCGCTGGACGGCCTCCGAGACAACACCGACGGCTTCGTCCTGGCCGACGACGCGGAGGTGGAGGTGCTGTTCGAGGTGAAGGAGTTTGCGCAGTTCGCCCTCCATGAGCTTTGAGACCGGGACTCCGGACCAGCGGCTGACGACTTCGGCGATGTCTTCCTCGTCGACCTCTTCTTTAAGAAGGCGCTGCTGGCCTTCGGTGGCCTGGAGAAGCGATTCTTCATCCTTGAGGGTCCGTTCAAGGCCCTGGAGGCGGCCGAATTTGAGTTCGGCGACGCGGTTCAAATCGTAGGCGCGTTCGGCGACATCGATTTCGTGCTTGGTCTGTTCGATCTGTTCGCGGAGCGAGCGGAGGCGCTGGACGGCGTCTTTTTCGCCCTGCCAGCGGGACTTGAGCGAGGCGGCTTCCTTGTCGAGGGAGTAGAGTTCCTCTTCGAGTTTCATGAGGCGCTCGCGGCTGGCGTCGTCGGTCTCCTTGCGCAGGGCTTCGCGCTCGATTTGGAGTTGCATGACGCGGCGGAGCTTTTCGTCGAGTTCGGAGGGCATGGAGTCGATTTCGGTGCGCAGGCGAGCGGCCGATTCGTCGACGAGGTCGATGGCTTTGTCGGGGAGAAAACGGTCGGAGATGTAGCGGTTGGAGAGGACGGCGGCGGCGACCAGGGCGGCATCCTTGATGCGAACGCCGTGGTGGACTTCGTAACGCTCCTTGAGGCCACGGAGGATGGAAATCGTGTCCTCGACGTTGGGCTGGTCGACGACGACGGGCTGGAAGCGGCGTTCGAGAGCGGCATCCTTTTCGACGTGTTTGCGGTATTCGTCGAGGGTGGTGGCGCCGATGCAGTGGAGTTCGCCGCGGGCGAGCATTGGTTTGAGCAGATTGCCTGCGTCCATGGCGCCTTCGGCCTTGCCGGCGCCGACGACGGTATGGAGTTCGTCGATGAAGAGGATGACCTGGCCCTCGCTGGCCTGGACCTCTTTGAGGACGGCCTTGAGGCGCTCTTCGAATTCGCCGCGGAACTTGGCGCCGGCGATAAGGGCGCCCATGTCGAGCGAGACGACGCGGCGGTTTTTGAGGCCTTCGGGGACGTCGCCGCGGACGATGCGCTGGGCGAGGCCTTCAGCGATTGCGGTCTTGCCGACGCCGGGTTCACCGATAAGAACAGGGTTGTTCTTGGTGCGGCGGGAGAGGACCTGCATGACGCGGCGGATCTCTTCGTCGCGGCCGATGACGGGGTCGAGTTTGCCGTCTTCGGCCATTTTGGTGAGGTCGCGGCCGTATTGTTCGAGGGCCTGGTAAGTGCCTTCGGGGTTTTGTGTGGTGACGCGCTGAGCGCCGCGGACCTCTTTGATGGCGGCTTCCAGTTTTTCGCGGGTGAGACCGGATTCCTTGAGCGCGGTGCCGGAAGCTCCGTTGGCAGCGAGCAGGGCGAGAAGGAGGTGTTCGACGCTGACGAAGTCGTCCTTGAAGCGGCGGGCCTCGATGGCGGCGGCGGCGAGGGCCTTTTCGAGCCGCTGGGTGATGTACATGCCGGGTCCGCCAGAGGAGGTTTCGACCTTGGGGAGGCGGTTGAGTTCAGCCAGGAGGCGCGAGTGGAGGTTTTCGAGCTTGACGCCGGCGCGGAGCAGGATGGGTTGGGCGAGACCGTTATCCTGTTCGAGGAGGGCGACGAGGAGGTGTTCGGCGTCGACCTGCTGGTGGGAGAGGCGAGCGGCGAGTTCCTGGGCGGAGCGGAGGGCGTCCTGGGATTTTTCGGTAAGACGGTTTGGGTCCATGCGATCGTTCTCTTCTGGTTAGACTATAACACGCGTGCGCAAGTTTCTAAGATTAGATATGAGTGTCTGGCGCTAAACTATGAGAAAAGTGGTGGAGGAAGGACGCTGCTGTGGGGAGGGTGTGGGATTGTGGTAGTAGAGGCAAGCATTTGAAGGGCAAGGGTTTCGGTGTTTGGGGGGAGGTGGAGGCGTCAGGAAATGGTGCGCCAGGGGTGAGTAGTGGTATTAAATGGAGTTCGATGTCACTGCAGCAGATACTCGCTTGGGTAGTGTTGATGGCCGGGGTGTTGGCGACGTTGGTTG
>JACZKT010000411.1 GCA_014859905.1 Rubrivivax sp. | reverse complement strand
CGGGTAAGCCCCCAGAACAGCCGCACTCCGCGTTGCAAATGCTCGCCGGGGCCCCACCCCGGCTGCGCTTTGCGCCTTGATTGCGGCTGTTCTGGGGGCTTACGCGGGTGCATGGGATTGCCTCTCAACCTCTCACTTCATCAGTTTATGGTCGAGCAGCTTGCGCCGCAGCGTGTTGCGGTTGATGCCCAGCCACTCGGCGGCCTTGCTCTGGTTGCCCTCGGCGTGGCGCAACACCACGTCGAGCAGCGGCTTCTCGGCCGCGCCCAGGAACAGCTCGTGCAGCCCGTTGGGCTCGGCACCGCGCAGGTCCCTGAAATACTGCTCCACGCTGGCGCGCAGGCACTCGTCGATGGCCTTCTTACTCATGCCGCGAGCCTGGAGCCATCGTCGTTCGACGCCGGCAGCAGCAGATGGCGGTCGGCGAGCTGGTCGAAGAAGTCGCGCACGGCGTCCAGCTGCGCCCGGCAATCGTCGATGGTGTTCATGGCGGCGCGGAATGCTTCGCCGCCCGGCAATACACGCACCGACCAGCCGATGTGCTTGCGCGCACTGCGCACACCGGTGTATTCGCCGTACAGCGCGTAGTGCTCGTGCAGGTGCGCGGTGAGCCAGCGCTGCACGTCGCGCACCGGTGGCGGCGGCGGCAGCTCGCCGTGCGCGAGATAGTGCGCGATCTCGCCGAAGATCCACGGCCGCCCCATCGCGGCGCGGCCGATCATCAGCGCGTCGGCCCGCGTATGTTCCAGCACCGCGCGCGCACGGGCCGGGGAGTCGATGTCGCCGTTGGCGACCACCGGTACCGCCAACGCCGCCTTCACCGCGGCCACGGTGTCGTACTCGGCCACGCCGCCGTAGCCCTGTTCGCGGGTGCGGCCGTGCACCGTGATCATCGCCACCCCAGCGGCTTCGGCGGCACGCGCCAGGCGCAGCGCGTTGCGCTCGGTGGCGCACCGGCCGCTGCGCATCTTCAGCGTCACCGGAACGTTGCGCGGCGCACAGGCAGCGACCACGGCCTCGACGATGGCGATGGCCAGCGCTTCGTCCTGCATCAGCGCCGAACCGGCCCACTTGCTGCACACCTTCTTGGCCGGGCAGCCCATGTTGATGTCGATGATCATCGCGCCGCGGTCGATGTTGTAGCGCGCCGCATCGGCCATCTCGGCCGGGTCGACGCCGGCGATCTGCACCGCAATCGGCGCCGGCTCGCCGCCGTGGTCGGCGCGGCGCGAGGTCTTCAGCGTGTGCCACAGCTCGCGCTTGCTGGTCACCATCTCGCTCACCGCGTAGCCCGCGCCCAGGCTGCGGCACAACATGCGGAAAGGCCGGTCGGTGACCCCGGCCATCGGGGCGACGAACAGGTTGTTGGGCAGTTCGATCGGGCCGATGCGCATGGACTGGGCGGGGGGTGAGAGACGCGCGGTGCTGAAAAATGAGGCGCGAGTATAGCCGCCGCACCCGCGCCCGGCGCGGCCGCGACGCTGTCGATAATGACGCACATCAATGGAAGCCTGGTTGCACTCCCTGCTCACGGCGCTGGCGCTGCCGCAATACGGGCTGTCGACGGTGTTCGTCGTCTCGCTCGTCTCGGCCACGCTGCTGCCGCTGGGCAGCGAGCCGGCGGTGTTCGGGCTCGTCAAGCTCAACGCCGGGATGTTCTGGCCGGCCATCCTGGTGGCCACTGCGGGCAACACCATCGGCGGCGCCATCACGTGGTGGATGGGCTACGGCGCCGAGATGCTGTACGAGCGCGTCAAGCACAAGCGGCTCCATGCCCGTGCGCTGGACTGGCTCGAGGGCTTCGGCCCCAAGGCCTGCCTGTTGTCCTGGCTGCCCGGCGTCGGCGACCCGCTGTGCGCGGTGGCGGGCTGGCTGAAGCTGCCGTTCTGGCCTTGCGTGATGTACATGGCGATCGGCAAGTTCGCGCGCTACGTCACGATGACGGTGGCGTTGCTCTGGTTCTTTCCGGGGCAGTTCACGCCGTGACGGCGGCGGCGGCAGAATCACCGCCTTTGCGGCGCCGTGCCGCGGCCCAAGGACAACCATGACGACGACGACGCCCGCGTACGACGAGCTCTCCGGCACCTGGCTGCGCCTGCACCGCCTGGGCCACCTGCAGTCGCTGGCCGGCTGGGACCAGGCGGCCAACATGCCGCCCCGGGGCAACGAGGCACGCGCCGCGGCGATGGCCGAGATGGCCGCGCTGCTGCACCGCATGGTCACCGACCCGAAACTGTCCGACCAGCTCGGCCGTGCCGAACAGGAGCCGCTTTCCGACCTGCAGCGCGCCAACCTGCGCGAGATGCACCGCCAGTGGCGCGCCTCCAACGCCCTGCCCGAATCGCTGGTGCAGCGTCAGAAGTTGGCCACCTCGCGTTGCGAGCATGCCTGGCGCACGCAGCGGCCGGCCAACGACTGGAAGGGCTTCGTCGTCAACTTCCGCGAGGTGCTCGCGCTCGGCCGCGAGGAAGCGGCGCTGCTGTCGGTGAAGACCGGGCTGTCGAAGTACGACGCGTTGATGGATCGCTACGAGCCCGGCATGACCAGCGCCCAGCTCGACCGCGTCTTCGGCGAGGTGCGGCAATGGCTGCCGGGGCTGATCCAGCGTGTCATCGACAAGCAGTCGCGCGAAGCGGTGATCGACCCCGTGGGCCCGTTCCCGCAGGCGGCGCAGCAAACGCTGTGCAGACAGGTCATCGGCATGCTGGGCTTCGACTTCGAGGCCGGGCGGCTGGACGTGAGCACGCATCCGTTCTGTGGCGGCGTTCCCGAGGACGTGCGCATGACGACACGCTTTCGCGAGGAAGACTTCCTGGGCAGCCTGATGGGCACGGTGCATGAAACCGGGCATGGCCGCTACGAACAGAACCTGCCGCGCGACCTGCTCGGCCAACCGGTGGCCGAGGCGCGGTCGATGGCGCTGCACGAGAGCCAGAGCCTGAGCTTCGAGATGCAGCTCGGCAGCCACCCCGGCTTCGTCAAGCGCCTGGCGCCGCTGCTGCGCGCGGCCTTCGGCGACCAAGCGGCCTTCGAGGCGGGCAACCTGCAACGCCTGATGACGCGCGTCAGGCGCGGCTTGATCCGCGTCGATGCCGACGAGGTCACCTACCCGGCGCACATCATCCTGCGCTACGAGATCGAGCGCCCGCTGATCGAGGGCGAGATCGAGCCCGAGGACATCCCCGCGCTGTGGGACGCCAAGATGATGGAGCTGCTGGGCGTGGACACGCGCGGCAACTTCAAGGACGGGCCGCTGCAGGACGTGCACTGGCCCGAGTCGCTGTTCGGCTATTTCCCGTGTTATTCACTCGGCGCGATGTACGCGGCGCAGTGGTTCGCGGCGATGCGCCGCGCCATGCCCGACCTCGACGAGCGCATCGCCCGCGGCGACCTGGCAGTCGTCTTCGACTGGCTGCGCGACAACATCTGGAGCCAGGCCAGCCGCTGGACCACCGACGAACTGGCGCGGCGCGCCAGCGGCGAGGTGCTGAACCCGGCGCACTTCAAGGCGCACCTCGAGGCGCGCTACCTGGGCTGAGCACCCTGCGCCGGCAGCGCCTGCTCGAGGTCGTCCAGCACCTCGTCCAGCCGCCGCAAGGTGCGCGCCATGCGG